>URRQ01000017.1 GCA_900550235.1 uncultured Lachnospiraceae bacterium | reverse complement strand
AAGCTACATTTATGAGAATGAAAGAAGACCATATGCTAAATGGACAATTAAAAGCAGCATATAACATTCAGATAGCAGTAGAAAATTATTTTATTGTTCAGGCATATGTAAGCAATGACCGGACAGATTATAATACGTTAATTCCGGTCTTAGAGAAACATAAAAAAGCATTTGGAGCTGTCTTGAGAGAAGTTACGGCAGACAGCGGTTATTGTAGTGAAAAGAATCTTCTGTATTTAAAAAAACAGAACATTTCCAGTTACATCAAACTGCAGGATCATGAAAAGCGAAAAACACGTGCTTATCTGGAAGATATTGGGAAGTATTACAACATGAAAACACAGATGTTCGAGGATGAGCTTTATTATGTCTGCCATGACGGAAGAGAACTTCATCATATCAGAACCGAAACAAAAGAACAGGCTGGTTACACTCAAACGTTTGAGGTGTATGGATGTTCCGATTGCAGCGGCTGCGAACATAAAGCAAAATGTCTCTATAAATATGATGCTAAAAAAGATGCAGAGAAAAATAAGGTCATGAAGATCAATAAACAATGGGAAGCTTTAAAAGAAGAATCTCATGCAAACATCCAAAGTGAGAAGGGGATTTTGAACCGCCAGATCCGTTCCATTCAGACAGAAGGACATTTTGGGGACATCAAAGAAAATGACGGCTTTCGACGTTTCAATTACCGGACAGCAGAAAAAGTATATAAAGAATTCATGCTGTATGCGATTGGAAGAAATATAAATAAATACCATCGTTTTCTTCATGATAAGATCAAGAAATTTGAAGGAAAAACCGAAGAAAAGACTGCTTAGAAAAAGAGTGCTTTCAAAAATGCAGTCAAGGGGTTTTTGTGCCCTAAAATACATACAGGAAAGAAAAAATACGAATCTCCTGAAGAAGTTCAAGTATTAAAAATACTGATTTCTACAGGAGATTCGTATTTTAAGATTTAGAGCCTAGAAATCGGTATTAACCGACAGTCCCATACCTTTTTTCAGTCTACAATCTCTCCACAAGCAATCTTCTTTCCGGAATTTCCCGATGGTTGCATATGAAAATCATCTGCCATATCATGAATTACCACAGTTCTTCCAATAATGTCCTCCGGATAGAATCGCTCCGTGTATACGGCACTCCATGCGATTCCATCATTCGCAAGAAGCGGTGGCAAATCGCCTGCATGCTTTGGATGTATTCTCTTTTCAGGATTATAATGCATATCTACATTCTTAAATGGATCCTGCTCATCTCCTGTGCAACTTTCTCCCTCATGGATATGGAATCCATAAAAATTCCCGTTCTCCTTCTCCATTGTATTCGGAAGGCCATATATCTCCGCCACAATCACGGTCCCATTATGAACTCCGTAAAAATAAACTTCTCCACGAATCTCGGATTTTTCCACATTTCCCTGCACCTTCGCATAAGCTTCCGGCATACCAAAAATATTCTGTATCATAATCATCCCTCCGATATTACGATATACAAAATATCCAGAATTGTCAAATAGGGACAGGGCAATCTACAATTGGGGACGTAGTATTCTTACACTTTACTACGTCCCCAATTGTAGATTAATTCTTCCTTTTTGCATTTTTTCAACTGTTTAATTGCATATTCCCGTTTCATGGCCTCCTGCTTTGTCGCAAACTCTTCATAATAGACCAGCTCTACCGGACGCCTTACTTTCGTGTATTTTGCGCCTTTTCCTTCATTATGGCGTTTTACACGCTTTTCTAAATCATTCGTCCAACCAGTATAATATGTATCATCACTGCATTTCAGGATATATGCATAATTCATATTTCCTTGTTTTGCCGTTCATGGTTTTTGAATCTGTTTAATCGGATGTCGTACAACAGTCTTAAGTTTCTCTTCTGATGTTCTTCGTGGATCGCTTAAATAGATCTCGTGATGCAACCGTTCTTCTGTAATATCCAGTTCATATCCCTGTTCTTCCATATATGCATGCATCTTTTCTACAGTAAGCGGTTCTTCATCGTAAGAACCGATATGCATGCATTGTACACACATTCCTTCTTCATATGTAAAATATTCTACCTTTGAAAAATCTTCTTTTTTCTTTTTCGTTGCTTCACCTACAGCCCAGTCAAACTCTTCTTTTGTCACAAAATCCGGTAACCGAATAACTGCAATCCATTGGAATTCTTCTTTGTGAGCATAATCAATCCCCTTCACATTTTCCTGCCACCAAAAGCCTTCTAACGGAGGAACTACATATTGAAAATATCCTTCTATTTTATGTGTTCCTTTGTAGCTCATTTTAATCGTAAAAGCAATTCCATACAATAGTTCGATTGCCTTTTTATATTCTCCATCTTCTTCATTGGGATTCCCTTGCCCTCGAACGGCAATGTAATTCATTTTCGGTACAGCGACAATGGTAGGTTTCTTAGGGGGCATATAAAATTCTTTGTATTCCTTTTTATAATCAAATGCCATCGTTTTCCTCCCAAATCACAGCGTTACATCTGTTTTCTTACGATGCGATATTCATCTCCAAACTGATAGTATGGACACTCTCTGAAATCGCCTTTGACAAACCGATACATCTCGTCTTCATCCAAGTCCTTCGTGCATACGTAATATTCATATTCTTCGTCATATTCGTAATTCATGCATGTTTCACAGTTAGATCGTCCCATTTCCATTCACCTCCAACTGTTTTCTTGCACTTATGATACCTCGTCTGCATCCATCTCCTTTAAGTGACATAACCTTTCCATTTTCCATCGTTACCATCATATCGCAACGATTACCGCAACCTGTACAATAAATTCTCTTTTCTCCTGTAAATCCTTCCAACTGCATTTTTTTCATACGCTGCTCAATTTGCGTGTTGGCGCTTACAATACCTCTGTGGCAGCAATTTCCTTCCACCTCTATCACTTTTTCTTTCTCTACTGTGACTTGCAATGGACAATGATTGCTGCACCCTTGGCATGTCAAATTTACCTTTTCCATCCTTTTCTCCTTAATCTAACCACTTCTTTTTCTTAAAATACCATATTTCCCCTAAAACGATCACTACGCATACTAAAATAACAATTCCATATCCCCAAGGCGAAGCTAATTCCGGCATGTTCGAAAAATTCATTCCATACCATCCGGTTATGAGTGTTAGCGGCATAAAAATCGTTGTTACGATCGTCAATACCTTCATGATCTCATTCTGTCGAATGTCAATCTGTGTTTGATGCATTTCTCTTAATTGCATAGAATATTCCTTTAATTGCCGCACCATAGAAAACAACCTTGCCGCACGGTCACAATACAATCCAAACAGAGACGCCTCCCGCTCACTTTCACGCTCTACCGCATCCTGTCGCAACACTTCTCCCACATCTTCCAGTTGTTCATAATACGAACTCAAAGAAGCGAGATCTTTCCGCACAGCCAAAAGCTTCCACTCAAAATCCTTCACATTTCTTTGAAGCAGCGCCTCTTCAAATTTTGTCAAGCGTTCTTCGTAACTCTGTAAATAGATCAAATCTTCTTTTAAAATATACTCCATAAAATCAAACAACAGATAATCTGTCATTTCATAATTGACCAATTCGCGAAGCACTTTCTCCACATATCCCGTGTCATCGATAAACACAATCTTCTGAGCAGTTTGATAGTAGCTAAAAGATATTTTCTGATTCGATGGATTCTTTTTATTTGGAATCGAAAAAGTCCCCATTACCGCATTCTTTCCTCGAACCGCTTTACAAAATCGTGGTTTCTGATCTTGTACTCCCTCATAAACCTGCCGAAATAATTCCGGTTCTTTTTCTCGAAATGTCTCTGTTGTCAGCACTTCCACCTGCTGTTCCATATCTTGCTCCTTCCTAGGTAATGTTATCCAGATGATTTACAATCTCTCCGCTCCTGCCAATGCCGACAAAGAAACCGCTGTTTCATCCTTCCGCATGACCTTTTGCTACCTTCGAAACCATAAACTGTACCCGAAACCCATAGTCTTCATATTCGAACTCTTCCATAATAAATGGATGTTCTTCCACAACAACCACCTGTTTCCCCTGTTTCCTATACTTCGGATAATTCCCTTCAAACCCCTTTTTATGCAATACACAATGAA
The DNA here is from genome assembly GCA_900550235.1 of uncultured Lachnospiraceae bacterium. GTDB lineage: Bacteria > Bacillota > Clostridia > Lachnospirales > Lachnospiraceae > Faecalimonas. The sequence goes on along the minus strand of URRQ01000017.1, from coordinate 39,319 downwards.
TTTGCTTTCTCTTTTCTTCTATTATCCTCTGCAACTTCGGTTCATAAATCCTCTCATCATATTCCTTAGATGCAGATTCTACTTTTTGGCTAATCATCTGATACAGCTTTTCACTTTTCGCAAACAAAAGACGTTTACACAATATCTTTCCCAATATCCAAACCGGAAATCTTCGATAAAGCCGCACAAGACGCGCATATCCCTTATCCCCAGCTTCTTCTGCAAGCCGCTCCATGCAATCAATCCCGTCATATGTAAACGGGTATTTCCCATCCAGTGACTCATGAATTGGAGAATAGAAACGAAGTGGTGGGAATTCTATAAGCGGCATCAATTCTATCTCTCTTTCGTTACAAACATTTTCCCCAATATATTCATATTTATCATGAATTGTCCCCAACATATACACAATCTGTCTCCATTGCTCCTGTCCTTTTATCCAAAAATGGCCGATTCTATGATACTGATAACATTGTAAATGCTCTTGAATATCAGAAAATTGTAGTGTAAAAAGCGTTCCTCCTTCTTGCTGCACAACCAATATATATGTTTCTTTTTTCACAAGACGAGCCGGAAGAATCACTTCTTTTTCTTTCACATATTCCCCCGTCATTTTGCAATCTTTTAAAATCAAATAATTTTCTACCGCATCATTCATCATATAAGGAATCAGACAATCTGCCGCTTCCTCTTTCGATAAACGGCCAATTTCCAAAACCTGAAGTTCTAAAATCTCCGCCAGCTTCCAAAATGGCTTTGGCATAGATGCCTCCAAACCATCTAAACTATTTTGCAATTCTTTTTCTCTATCTGTCATTCTAATTTCTACTTTTCCAATCCATTTTCACGAATAAATTCTTCTGCGTCAAACAGGTTGATGTGACAATATCCTGTTGGATTTTTCTCCAAATAGTGCTGATGATATTCTTCAGCCGGATAAAAGTTCTCCAATTCCCTCACTTCTGTCACAACAGTCTCTTGATGCATCTTCTGTAAATGTTCCACCATTTCTGCAACAATCGGCTGATCCTCTTCCTCTACGTAAAATACGCCATTTCGATATTGTGTTCCCACATCTTCTCCTTGACGGTTCAATTGTGTCGGATCTACCACTTTGAAAAATGCATTCAACAAAACACCAAGAGGTAAAATTTCCGGATCATATACCACTCTCACAGTCTCTGCATGTCCGGTATCATTTTTGCAGACCTCTTCGTACGACGGATTTTCTGTTTTGCCGTTTGCATAGCCTGTTTCCGTCTCTATCACTCCCGGCAATTTTTTCATATATGCCTGTACTCCCCAAAAACATCCTCCTGCTAAATATATTGTTTTTTTCATTTTTCCTTCTCCCATCTATGTTCCATATTTTCCACTTCCATAGAAAGCGTAATCTGTGCATATTATAACAGAATTTTCCCCGTTTGTGACCTGATTACAGAACTTCTTATATGGAAAAAATATAATAAAGAAAAAACAAAAAGGAGAGCTTAGCTATGAAAATACAATTAGAAGACAGATTAAAAGACTATATGAAAGAAAATCGTTTAAAAAATATCCTTATTACCTCGATGATGTGTCATACTTGAGGTGGTTCTCGTTTAGAGGTATCGGCAAGATTTGTCGATGAGGCACAAGCAACGGTATTGAAAAACGATCATTTTGAACACTTTTCCACTGAATTGGGAGAGGTTTTGATCCGACGGATTCCAACCCATGTAGACGATGTGATTACACTTGGCCTATCACGTTTCATCAAACGCATTACAGTATCGGGAATTCATTCTGCATAAAATTTTCCATTCTCTTGATTATATGCTTGTGACATGGGTAGTATAAAACTCCCATGTCACATAAAATCCAAGCACATCTGTCCATCACAGTAAGATTCTTGTTTTGACCAAATGATCTTTTCCCCTTCTTCAAGATTTCCAATCAAGAGCGGAGAGTCCGGATTGTGGCGTCTTATATTTTCGGCTACAGTCTTTTGATCAAAATTAGCATAGCAATACAAACAGCCATGTCCGCATGTGTTATACATACCAATATCATTTCCAAGAAGACAATTACATTCCTGTCTTGCCGGTTTCCGTTTTGGAACCTTAAGCGTATACCCTAAGGACTGTTCTATAACCTGTTGTGTCATACAGCCGGATACATCTACCCCAAACTTTGCAAGCTCTGAATTCTCACAACACGTCCGTATTGTAATTCCATATTTTTTACTGATTGCAGCAAGCGCTTCCGTCAAAATTTCCTGTTCTTTTCTTATTACCGCCCGTACCCCAGGAAAATTTTTCCTCGTCTTTGCATATAGATCAACAAAACTAATTACAACTGAACTGACATAACCACTCAGAGCCTCGGACATTTTTTCGAAACAGCGGATATGATAATCTATCGAATAAGTCTCATTGAGCAAGATCGGATCATATCTCCAATGTACTCTTCGCCTCCCCACCATATCGGAAAGTTTCTTTACGGAATCTATTACGCTTTCCTTGTCCGGAACATGCGGTTCCACATCTTTTCCATATGGTGTGATCGTCACATACCAAACCTGTTGAAAATCATGGATTTCCTGAAGTCTTTCCAACATCGGCGCCGGATTTTTCGTGCAAAAACAAATGGCATCTACCACATCCGGCCGCAATCGATATCCTAAAATTTGTTCTGTATAATAAGGGTTTCGTACGAGAACATACCCTTCTTTTATCCGATTATAAAACCACGTACTGTAATATGCCGGAATATCCGTCCTGTTTCCTGTATGGATAATCATAAGCTCTCTTTCTCTTCTTTGATTTTTATGGCAACTTTTATGACATTTTCCCGTCGATTTTCAAAAATATCATAGGCCTTTTCTATCTCTCTCAACGGAAATGTATGCGTAATGAGCGGTGTGGTGTCAATTTTCCCCTCTCGAATCAATCGCAATGTCTCATCACAATCACATCCGTCTACTCCTCCCGTCTTAAAGATTAAATTTTTCCCATACATTTGCGGAAGAGGCAATATTTGATTTTCTTCATACATGGCAACAATTGCTACAATCGCATTCGGACGGGCAGATTTCCATGCCAGCTCAAACGTTTCTTTTCCTCCTGCCACTTCCAACACTCGGTCGGCTCCGCCATGATCGCTATGCTCTTTTACGAATTGTTCAACATCTGTTTCCTTTGGATTCACAACCAATACATCAGGATAATGTTGCTGAAGAAACTTAATCCTGGCTTCATCCACTTCGCTTAAAATAATTCGTTTTGGTTGTTTCAACATAACGCATAGTAATGTACAGATTCCTGTCGGACCTCCACCAAGGATCAGCACCGTGTCTTCTGTACCGATTTCAGAGATTTTTGCTGCCCAATATCCTGTTGCCAAAACATCTCCTACCAAAAGAGCCTGCTCATCTGTGATGTCGTCCGGAATCCGGTTCAATCCTTGATTTGCATATGGTACTCGCACATATTCTGCCTGTCCTCCATCTATCCGACAGCCAAGCGCCCAGCCACCATGTTCATCTACACAGTTATTGACAAATCCTTGTTTGCAGAAGAAACATTCTCCACAAAATGTCTCCACATTCACAGTAACTCTGTCTCCCGGTTTTACTTTTGTTACATCTTGCCCTACTTCTTCTACAACACCAACCATTTCATGCCCCACAGTGATTCCCGGCACAGCCCGTGGAACTGCACCATGCTTGATATGAATATCACTAGAGCAGATACTTGCAAGTGTCACTCGCACAATAGCATCCTGCGGATTCAATAACCTAGGTCTCTCTTTCTCTTCCAATACAAATTTATTTGTTTCTCGATATGTATACGCTAACATCTTTGCTCCCTCCTCTTATTTTTTCTTTGGAAACGGAATCACTTTTTCTTGCTGTTCTTTCTTTTGAACAATTTTCGCAATCTCCGACATAACCTCTTGTGGAGAGTGCCCTCGTAATATAAATGTCCTCGTTGTCTGTATTACCAGAAACAGTTTCTTCATAAGCTCATCCAGCCGCTTTTTATTTTGCACAACATCCTCAAATCCCAGATAACATTCGTCCAGCATTTCCATGATTCCATCAATCTGTTCTCCGATCCGCACTAAGAACTGCACTCTTTTACAAAGATCTTCTGCATCTTCTTCCGTCTCTTCTCCGTATTTTCTGAAAAACTTTTTCAGATCGTTCAATTCACGGGAAAACGGTAAATATCCTTTCTTTCCAAGCAACTGCATTTCTTCTGTTGTCGGCTCATAATAATCAAAGTTTTTATGCATAGCCGAAATATCACGAACAAAATTTTCCTGTGTCAGCATCCGAAGTATCAATTTTCCCTCTTGAATCACAAATATTTTCTTATTTTCCGGAACTGTTTCGCAAAAGCCGATCACTCCAAATTCATTCACTACTACCCCACAATCTCTTTGATATAATTCCAAAGCTTTATGGATCGGACAAATCCCATATAACTCTGCGGTGCAGTTGAGATACATTAAAAACTCCTTATCTCGCAGAGCCCCTTTCTTCCATTCCTTATCACAGTTTGCCCGAAACGCAGCCTTCACTTCCTTCGGAACATACATAATCTCCATCGGCCAATTGCTTTCGCAGTACGCGTAACCCATGTCAAATAGTGTGTCATATTCTATGGACAAGGCATCAATTTCCAGAAACTCATCTTCCTGCTCCAAAAATTCTAACTCGGCTTCGCTAAGAAAACGAAACGCTTTCCTCATCACATCTCGTTCTAACAAATCCACACACATACGATCCAACAATTTCTCTTTTTTCAAATTTGAATAACCTGATAAATGTAGATTTTTTGTGATTTCCACTAATTCATTCTTTGAATACTCCTTCAAAATATCTCGAAGTGTCATCTTCTTCATGTCCTCGTACACCTTCGTTTCGTCCCAATACGGCGCTTTTTCGTCTATAAACGGTAGTTCTTCCTCTACCCGAATTCTTTTAAACGGACATGATTTCCTCATAATTTCTTCGTAAATTTCATTTTGTGTCATCGGATCACTTACTTTATCGCTCAAATATAACTGTTTTAGTCTCCCATTGACTCTCTCTACATCAAATTTTTCTGTAAAATGATTCTCTGTCCATTCCTTCATCTGTTCATATTCCGGATGCTTCTGATCATCTAATATTTCTAAAAGCTCATAATATCCATAGATTCCACCACAATCCTCATATGGAGTATCACCTTTATATTTAATGATCTGCGCATAGTTATATTTATAATCCGTCAAAACCTTTTCAATCGTAACCCGATGTCTCCAATCATCGCCAAAATCATAAGTGTATGTGAACCATTTTTCATCATCCAAAAATTCGTCGATTAAAGTCTCTCCTGCTTCCAACAATTCGTATTCATTCCAACCCCAATCATCAAATTCATCTACTTCTTCCTCAATACGAATCTTCTGATGAAAGAATTCAAAACTGCTCAGATGATAACCGCACCATCCCATTGCTTCATTAAGCAAGATACTCAATTGCGAAAATGATAAACCTGACGGTACGATAAGCCTTCTCCAAATAGGCGGATGAGAATCCTGAATTTGTATTTTTAATTGATATGCTTTCATATAACCTCCTGTATTGGGGACGTAGTAAAATTGCACTTTACTACGTCCCCAATTAAATTATTTCATATACTTTTCTTTTAACTCTGCCACTTTTTTATTATAGGCAAGTCCTTGCTTTTGCTGTAAAAGATTAGTTCTTAAGTTTTCTTTGATCTGTTCAAACGCAACAACAGTTGCTTCATTTTTCTTTTCTACCTTAATTAAATGGTATCCGAACTGTGTCTGTACCGGTCCAACAACTTGTCCAATCTCTGCCGCAAAAGCTGCATCTTCAAATTCTTTTACCATCTGACCTTTTCCAAATTCTCCAAGATCTCCTCCACGTTCTTTTGAAGGACATGTTGAGAATTCTTTTGCAGCATCTTCAAATGTTTTTTCACCATTTGTAATAGATGCCAAGATTTCCTTACATGTTTCTTCTGAATCTGTGAGAATATGTTTTGCGTTTACTGTTTCTCCTTTTTTGAACTGCTGCTGGTTCTGCTCATAAAAAGCTTTCAATTCTTCCTCTGTTACTGCAACGTCTTTTAATGTTTCTCGCATTGCCATCTGTGCAAGGATATCTCTTTTCGCATTTTCATACGCTTTTTTGAAATCTTCTGTTTCATCTAATTTCAAGTCTTCGCCCATCTGTGCAAACATATGTAATGATGTCAATTGTTCCAAACAGTGTTCTCTGAATTTTGGATTATTGATATACGGCTGCTGTTCCTTTGGAACACTTGCTAAAAATGCTTCGAACTCCTCCTGTGTAATTTCTCTTCCTGCTACTGTAGCCAACACTTCTTTGCTCATTTGTTGTTCTCCTTTTGTGATTATTTTCAAGACTCCTCTACAGGATTTTCTGTAGATAGCATCTTTCTTTTACAAAATCGTATACTGCATCATCTCATATAAAAGTCTTGTACCTTCCATGATTTCCGGTGGAAGAAGCGCTCTTGCAGTCATCTTTAAATCCGATTTCGGATCGTCTACTCTTCGGAGCATTGCATAGTCGCCGTCAATCTGCTCCACAATATATTCGCATGTTAACATTATATTCCCCCACTTGCTATAAGCTATGAAATTCTTTTTTTACAAATATCTGCCAAACAGCATTTTTCACAATACGGTGTTGTTCTCGCTGTACAAACTTCTCGTCCATGAAAAACAAGTCTGTGGCAAAAATCGCTTCCTTCTTCCGGCGGAATGATCTTCCAAAGCGCCATCTCGACTTTCTTTGGTTCTTTGATTCCATCTACGAGTCCAATTCGATTTGTCAAACGGATACAGTGAGTATCTGTAACTATTGCCGGTTTTCCAAACACATCGCCCATGATCAGATTTGCGCTTTTTCTTCCTACTCCCGGAAGTGCTAAAAGCTCGTCAAATGTAGTAGGGATCTGTCCGTCATACTTATCTCTCAATATTTTCATGCAGGCGCTGATATCTCGCGCTTTACTTTTTCCAAGTCCACACGGTCTGACAATCGCTTCAATCTCATCCACTTCCGCATTGGCAAGTGCTTCCACATCCGGAAACTTCTCATATAACTTTTCTACAATAATATTCACTCGTTCATCCGTGCATTGCGCCGCAAGACGTACGCTGACAAGCAACTTCCATGCTTGATCATAATCCAGCGTACAATCTGCATCCGGATATTCTTTTTTCAAACGTTCAATGACTTCCAAAGCCAATTGTTTTTTTGTCATCTGTTTTCTCCTCTTTCATCGAAAGTTCTCACATCTCATATGTTACACGTTTCATCTACTTTTCGCAAGCGCAACATGACAGTTCTTTACACAGAAATGACATCATCCGAAGATCATGTCATTTTTAGGTATTATTTTACTTTTTCTATCAAAAGCTTATATCTTGCAGCTTTTCCTGCGTGTTCCGTTACGATGTTCTTATAACGATAAATACTCAGAATCCATCCTGTTAATATAAAGCATAAAATCGTATTTTCCCGGTTAATGGCAAAAAACGGAAGAACACCGCATGTAAGAGGAATTAGTCCTAATCCGTATACAACACTAATTAACATGTGTATAAAAAATACAACCCCACACGCATATCCCATCATCATTCCGAGTTGGTTCTTCTGCTTATGTGCAATCTGAAATATTTTTCCTACAAAACAACAGAGAAGCCCTATCACCAAAAGCATCGGAAGAATTCCGAATTCAGCGGCAATCGATGGCAAAATATACATGTTAAGCGGCGAATCCAATACATGTACTGCATCGACTCCTGAACTTCCAAGGAGACGACTATGTAGCAAAATACCTGCCGCTGAAGTTTGCATATAATTCCATTCCGGATCGTTTCGAATGTAGTGATACAATTGCTCTAGTTTATAGGACCAATACGGACTAAACTTTGCCCCTACAAAAAACATCACAATCGGCATTACAATCACCAAACTCCAAAATGCAAGGCAAACACCTTTCTTATTGACACAAAACCAGCCTTTGCACACCGCGATCGTCAATAGCACCCCCATCATAACAATAACTGCCATCGAAAGGGTTAAACTATTACAGGATTTTCCGCAAAAATACGGAATTCCCATCCACAGACAGCTATATAGCAATTCTCTATATCCACCTCCCCGGTATTGATACAAAATTCCTGCATAAATAGGAATCATAAGAAAAAGGATAAATCCTGCCGGTATCCCAAATCCATGCGTCAACATCAAATAGCTCGATACATTGTCTGTTACAACCCAACATACATAACTAAGTACAAGCATCACGATTCCTAAGCATCCCATGAGCCATTTAGCATATCGCCCAACCCATGTATAATCTAAGCGATATATAAGGATCATAACCAAAAATCCGAAAACCGTATAGCACATACTATTTTGGATATTTACTACACGAAAATCATCCATGCCAAATCCTTCTATTGTGGCAACATTTTTCAACAGAGAATATTGTAATAGTAATCCAAATATCGCAATGATTCCTACGAGAATTACTATCTGCCACTCTATCTTTGGACGATGGATCCGATCCAATTCTACTCCCGTCTCCACCGGATCTCCCATATCATTCACAGCCGCCTCTGTTGCCTCGTCTCGCGTCATTCCTTCCGCCATATAATCACAAATCTGTTCTTCGAGATGTACTTCCATTTCCTGTCGAATCAATTCGTGTGCTTTTTTGCAACGAATCTGTTCCAAAACTGTCTGTAAATATTCCTCCATCAATTACACCCCCAATATTACCATCACATCAGATACTGCCTGTGTATATTCCTTCCATTCCTCTTCCTTATGCTTCAGAGCCTTTTTCCCCTCTTTCGTCAGGCTGTAATACTTTCTGATCTTCCCAAGCACTTCTTTTTCAAAAGACACTACCAAATCCTTTTCTTCCATATTGTGAAGTAACGGATAGAGCGATCCTGCTTTTAGTTCAAATACATTGTTAGAACGTTCCCGTAATGTTGCAATCATCTCATATCCATACATATCTTTTTCTGATAATAATTTTAGTAAAAGCATTGTCACACTTCCTGATATTAATGTCTTATCTACTGCCATAATTATTTCTCCTTTATATATAGTATAACTATATATTATATAGTTCCCCTATATATGTCAACACTATTTTCAAATGTTTTTTCTTTTGCTATAATATAGGCTATCTTAACATTACGGAGGAATATATTATGGCATTCAAACCAACTACCTATCCTGAGGAAAAGTCCCTCATGTACCGCCTGTTAAAAACACAGCTCATTGGTCTGGTCGACGGCGTTTCTCATCTGACCGCAAATCTTGCAAATGCATCTGCTCTCTTAAATAGTGCATTAAAAGATATCAACTGGGTGGGATTTTATTTATTAGAAGAAGACACGCTCATACTTGGTCCATTCCAAGGCAATCCTGCATGTGTAGAAATTAAAGTAGGAAGTGGTGTCTGCGGAACCGCCGTAGCAAAAGACGAAGTACAACTTGTCAAAAACGTACACGAGTTTCCGGGCCACATCGCCTGTGATTCTGCATCGAATTCCGAAATTGTCCTTCCTATCCATCAAAATGAAAAAGTCATTGGTGTTTTGGATATTGACAGCCCGATCTTGGAACGATTTGATGAAGAAGACCAAAAAGGTTTAGCAGAAATTGTCAAAATAATAGAGGGAATGCTTTAGTTCATTCCCTCTTTCTTACTTCTTATGGAAATCTTTAGAATTTTAATAATTCCTTTCTATTTACGACACAGTTTCCTCATAATCATACGATATACTAACAGTATCAAATGAAAGAAAAAGAAGACAACGATTGTATTTAAGCAATATTATTTATAGTTGTTGTACTTCGACTAAAAATTCCGTTTTCAGTCTCACACTTGAGACTCCAATAAACGTTTTTCATAAATTTTTCTCCTTTGAGGCTACATGAAATGTAGCCTCCCTTTTTATATATCAAAACATTTATCGCTTAATTAAAAATGGTTTATGAATTGGGGTTTCCATATCCCAAATCTTATACTCCCCTTCCCAATAATAGGCCGGTTTACAACCTCCACTTTTGAATACGCGCATCATATCCTCCAATGTTCTCACATCCTCTGGAAAATAGGTTGCAAAAAAACCGATTTTTTCCGGAATATGGCAATCACTAGATCCAACCGTTACCTTTCCAAGCTCTTTTGCATAATCCGCCGCCTTTTTATTCGCCTCGGGAAGCGTACTTCCATTCAACACTTCGATTCCGTCAAGCCCTGTGACCGTCTTCAGATTCTCCTCAAGTCCACGATTGTTATTTCTAAACGGATGGACTGCAAAACAGATTCCTCCCTGGGCTTTTACGAGATCTATAAACTCCTGCGCGTTAACTCGTTCTTTTGGATATTCATCAATTCCAAAAGCCACAATGTCTCCTTGTAGAGAGAAAAATTCGATTCCTACAAATATTGGAAAATCTACTTTTTTTGAATACTCTGCGGCAAATTCCTTCAATCCCATATCATCATGGTCTGTGATACAGATTGCCCCAAGTCCACGTTCTTTTGCAATCTCAACCATCTCTTCCAACATTAAAAAACTGTCTTTTGAATATCTTGATTCGTGCATATGCATATCGATAAACATTTTCTATACCTTTAATCCAGCGGCAATCTGCAAGATTTTTCCGCTGATTCCTTTCCATGATATCTGCTCCAGCTGAGGATACTCTTCTTCTTTCTGCATTAACTTTGCCCGGATTGCCGATGCAAGTCTTTCTTCAAATTCCGGAAGTTCTTCCACTACTGGCTCATCTGTATTGACCATCGTCGGAAGCTTTACAAAGGAAATCCTGCAACCCGGTACGTTCTCTCGAAACCATTCCGTCACCCCCGGAATCTCTGAACATACTACTTTGCACCCACACGCCATCGCTTCGATCAGTACCAATCCTAACCCTTCAAAATATGAAGGCAACACAAATACATCACTTTCCCTTAGCACATCTGCTAATTCTCTTTGTTTTAACATACCTAGAAACTCTACTTCATACTTACTTTCTTCCGCAAGTTTCTGAATTTCTTCGTATTCTTCTTTCACACCATGTCCACCTGCAAGCTTCACTTTTAATTCATCTGGAGCAAATGCCAACTGATTCACCGCACGGAGCAAACTGAATACACCTTTTTTCTCCGATACTTTCCCGGCAAAAGCAATTTGATAATATGGCTTTTTGATCCGTTCTTTTCGAAAGAACTTTTTATCATTGTATCCGGCTCCCGCTACATACACTTTATTATCTTCCACGCCGAAAATCTCTTTGATTTCCTCTTTATGTGCATTCTGAAGCGCAATGATCAAATCCAATTTGGCAATCTGCTTTTGAATATATTCTCGTTCCAACGGATTCTTTCTGATCTGCCGCAAATCTGATCCATGACTAAACGCAATGATCCTCTTATTCGGATACCATTCTCGCACCATCGCTGTCAAAAGATAAAGGTGATGACACACGATCAAGTCCGGATCCAGCTCTCTGACTGCCTTCTCTATAATGTACCGAAATCTATCGTGAAATTTCTTCACCATTTCAGGTGTCATATCCCGATAGCGTGTACTTTCGTAAGGCATCTCATCTGACATTCCGGTAATGGAAAACGGTAACTTTTCTGTGTGAAATTTTACCGGATAAAATGTGACCTCTTCCGGGAAATCTGCATAATCTTCCTCATAAATTCCAGCCACAACCGCCTGAACGCAGCCAATCTCCTGCCAGTTTCTCACCAATTCCGTCAAATAAACTCCACTTCCTGTACTATGGGGCTTTTGCGCGGTAATACTTAATATTTTCATTTGTTTCTGCATCTTTTTATATGTTTCCTTCTCTTGTAAATTGCTATCGCTTTGCAAGCATTTCTATTTCAATCAAAGCTCCGCCACAAAGTCCGGTCACTCCGATTGTCACACGTGCCGGATAAGGCTTTGTAAACATTTCCGCATACACCGCATTCATTGCATCAAAATTCTCCATATCCGTCAAATAAACTTTCACTTGCTGCACATCATCCGGTGTAAGTCCCGCCTCTTCCAACACATGAAAGAGATTCGAGAAACTTTGTCTTGTCTGCTCTGTAATTCCTCCCTGCACGACTTCTCCGGTTGCCGGATCAATCGGAGTCTGCCCCGACAAAAATACATAATCTCCGGCATCTACTGCATGAGAATATGGTCCTGTACATCCTGCATCTTTTGTCATGATTCCTTTTCTTTTCATATTCTTTATCCTACACTTCTTTCTCTATCTTTGCTCTTCCATCCGCAGTTTCTTCATCGATTCATGTTCTGAAACTAATTCCTTATACAACTCCGGAACAGTCCATGTACAATTTGTCTCTGTCAGAATCGCTTTATAATCCACACGGACTCCTACCTTTCTCATCGCTTTTAGCAGTTCGTCCAACCTCTGGTTGCTAAGACCTGCAAAAATCATCATTTCCTGCTCCAATTCTTCCCCTGCGTATTTCTCAGGGTTCTCTTCCATATCTTTTAAACCTGCCAAATATCCAATCGTCTGTGAATACGCCTCTTTTTTCACCTGTACCATTCGCATTTTCAGCGGGATCATTGCATATTTTACTTTTCGCAGTTTTTCTCTATCTTGAAAATTAATGAACAAAACGGTTTCTTTCACTTTTTTATTTCCTTTCTCCAACATTCCTCTTCTCTTTTTTTCTAATCTGTATACATCGCCAGCAATCGCTCCCATGTAATCTCAATGCCCGCGCTCTTTAAGAGTTCTTTTCGATCTTCATACAATTTTCTTAATACGTCTTCTTTTCCTTGTCCGTGATATAACTGCCGATGACACGCCGGACACAACGATACAATATTTTCTTCTACATCCAATGAATATTTGAATTCACCAGAATAACGAAGAGGTACAAGATGATGTGGTTCTGCAAGCTTATAGATAGAATTCTCCTTATCCGGTATCCAATGTCCGGCATCTATCTCACATTGAAATCTTGCATGAAATAGTGCATTCAACGCTTTTTCCGTCTTTGGCAAATACACTTCTGTCCCATTTCGAAAAATCGGTTTTTCCTTTTTAACTGGAGTTCTCTGATACGTCATTTCAATCTGTTGGATCTCTTCATCTTCTATCCTTGAAATTCTATCAAACAACCGATACTCTTCTGCTTCATCTTCTTCTTTTGCATTTCCCGTTACTCTTACCGGAAATACCCATACTCGCCGTATATTCCCTTCCTGATCTTTTCGAAACTCCTGATACGGTTCTTGCACGAGTTTTACGATTCCCCGATAAATATACTCATGTTGTACATACACTTCAAACAAATGCACCGTCACGCCGTTTGTATTAGATTCGCTCAGTATTTTATTATGATTTCCATCTAAAATCTGATCTCCGTTCATTCCCATTCCGGTATAATGCAAAATATTTCCTACCCACTTATCATCTGCAATCCCTTTTGTATGATTGGACACGATTACAAGTGTATTATATTTCTTCGTATAAAGAACCCCTCCGGCATTTGGACATTGAAAAATTCCCCGGAGTTGTCCAAATGTCAATTTGTCACCAGCTTGTAACGCAGGTTCAAATCTCATAGGTTTCTCCTCCTTTATACAATATCTTTTCCTCTATATTACATTTGAAGAAGTTTTTGTTTCAATTCTCCTTCAATCCGATTCAACTCTAATTCTGCCTCTCTTCGCTTTTCTCTTCCTTCCGTCTGAATCTTCATTACTTCATCTAAAGTGGAAATCAGAGATTCATTCGTAGCCTTAAGCGTCTCAATATCTACAATTCCGCGTTCTGCTTCTTTTGCCGTATCAATTGTTGCAAGTTTTAATTTCTCCGCATTTTTCTTCAACAATTCATTTGTCATATCCGTTACTTCACGCTGCGCTTTCGCTGCTCTCGAAGAATTTTCCACACCGATTGCCAATACCATTTGACTTTTCCACAACGGAATCGTATTTACAAGTGTAGACTGTATTTTTTCAGACATTTGTGTGTCATTTCCTTGTACAAGCCGAATCTGTGGAGCCATCTGAAGAGAAATCGCTCTTGTCAGTTCCAAGTCATGAATCTTCTTTTCAAATCGATTGCACAATGCCGACAGATCATTCGCTTTTTGTGCATCTTCCGGAAGTCCCGTAAGCTTTGCACGAGTTTCCAACTCCGGAATTTCTCTCTGCTGAACTTCTTGAATCTTCCGTTTTCCGGCCTCAATGTACATTGAAAGTTCTTTGAAGTATGTGAGATTCAATTCATACATTTTATCGAGAAGCGCAATATCTTTTAGCAATTGGAGCTGATGATTTTCCAATTCCTTGCAGATTTTCTCTACATTGTTTTCGGCCTTTTCATATTTCGCCTTCATATTGGCAAGTTTATTTCCACTTTTCTTGAAGAATCCAAAAATTCCTTTCTCTTCTTCCTCGACATCCATCTCTCGAAGCTCCGAAACAACATCTGTCAAGATTTTTCCAACTTCTCCTAAATCTTTCGTCTTCACATTTTCAAGTGCAGTCTCAGAAAAGTCTGCCATCTTTTTCTGTGCTCCTGCACCATACTGCAAAATCATATTGGAACTTGTCAAATCTATCTTGGAAACAAAATCCGCAATCATTCTCTCTTCTTCCGCCGAGAATACAACTGCCTCCGGCTCTTGCTTGATCTCTACTTCTTTTTTCTCTTCTGCAAACGGCTCCAATGTCAAAACAGGGGCTTTCTGCATCATTTCATCTATACTCTGTGCCATACTCGATTCTCCTTTATTTGAAGTCTTTTTCTTTGTATCCTTCTCGCGCAAGCATTGTGTGCAATACGGAAATATCCGAAGAAATATCAAATGCCGCATCCATAAAAAGATCGTCCAACAACTGTTCAAAAGCATGAATAATCGTATCCAACGTATTCTCAATCTCTCGCATGGAAGTTGTTACATTTTCACCCTTTACCGGAAGTGCATCAAATTCTTTATATGCATTCACAAGTTTTTCTGTCGTAGGCAGATAATATTCCATAAACTTATCCATTTCGTCCATCTGCTCCGGATGCTTTTTCACAGATTCAAAAATTTTACGAACGATCATTTCCAAACGATCCAGCTTTTGAGAGATCACTTCTCCCGGTATCGCATCATTCGCCTCACGAATCATTCGAATATAATGATCTCCTTTTGCAATCATCTCGTCTATCTCCGACTTCGGCATTCCCGCCCGCTGTTTGCGTATTTCTTCCTCTGCTTCTCGCTGCCTTTTCGCCTCCTGCGCTTGTCTGTACATCTGGTAAGCTTCATTCGTCACAATCAGGCACGTCTCCTGTTCATCAACAAAGCCTTCCAAAAACATCCCTTTTTTTATCATCTCTTTCAATTTTTTTCGCACTTTTTTCGCCGATTGTCCGGTCTTCTTACAAAGCTCTTCTATTGTACAAAAGTCTCGTCCGTCCAAAACAGCCAGATACTTTTTAAAAATACGGTATCTGCTCCACATGGAGCTACCTTTTACAAGACAAAATGCACACACAAGTAATACCATGAAACTAATCAAAAATACAGTCAGCCCCGCAACTTTACCTGCCATTGTAGTCTCAGCAAATGCAAGAATTCCAAATGGCACCGTGAGAGGAATCATTGCAAGTGTTCCGATGCCTCCCAGAATTGTTAATAGAATTCCTGCAATTTTTCCAACCGGTTTTATCTGAATTCTATTCTTCTTGGATGCTCTTGTATTTTTTGCCACATCCGGTGTCACATGTGGTGTCGGTGGCGGCGTTACATGTGGCGGCTTATTATAATTGTATCGTCCAAATTGTCTTCTAGCCTCATCCATGGCCATGTTAACAGTTTGATTGATTCTCTGATTCAATTGGCCATAGTCCATAGAATTCATGGCATCTTCTACTGTACGCCTGATTTCTTCTCCAAGATTTGAAAAATCTCTGTTATTCATCTATTTTCCCTTTCTTCTTTGAACTCTCCTTGATTTCATCCGATGCTGTTCAAAGTATATCTCCAGCTTTTCCACAATTCTGCACAACTGTGTAAACACCGGCAATGTTGCAATAGCAAACACGATCAAAAGAAGAATACTCTTGATCGTAACTTCTTCGATTCCGAACCATCCACCCATAAAAATGGCGCTCAATAAAAGGCCTGCTGACATTCCTCCCCAAACAATCCAGCGGAATACATTCATCGGCTTGGATAGCTGCATTAAAATCTGAAGTCCTACGATCGCCAAAAGTAATGTCGCTGTTACCGAAATTTCTTCTTGACTTACACCAAACACTTCTCCATAGATTACCAGCATTCCTACCATAACAACATCGGTAAGCCCAGCCGGAAGAGCTTTTAAAAACACATTCGTTAGAAAATGGCCTTTGATGATCTTCTTATTTGGTTCCATTGCAAGTAAAAATGCCGGGGTTCCGATTGTAAACATCGCTACAAAAGATACCTGTGCCGGACGAAGTGGATAGGTAATTGCAAATGCCATAGAGATTGTGGCTAACAGGAACGAAAAAATATTCTTTACGAGGAATAAGCTTGCCGAACGCTCAATATTATTTACAACCTGCCGTCCTTCACCGACAACGGATGGCATTCTGGAAAAATCAGATTCCAAAAGCACAAGCTGAGATGCCTGCGACGCCACATCACTACCTGACGCCATCGCAACACTGCAGTCTGCATCCTTTAACGCCAACACATCATTCACTCCGTCGCCTGTCATGGCAACTGTTCTGCCCGCACGTTTCAACGCATTTACAAACATTCGTTTCTGTTTTGGAGTAACACGTCCAAATACTGTATATTCCTGTGCTGCTTTTGCAAGCTCTGCCTCTGTCTTCAATGTTCTTGCGTCAATATATTTGTCTCCATTTTCAATGCCTGCCTCCACAGCCACTTTGGATGCTGTTACCGGATTATCTCCGGAAATCACTTTGATTTCTACTCCTTGATTCGCAAAATACCGGAACGTCTCGCGTGCATTTCTACGAATCGGATTGGATAACGTCACAATGGCAAGTGGGTGCACTTCTTCTGTCAGCTCTTTTCCCTCTGCCTCACCATCATATACGGCAAACACAAGCACACGGTAGCCCTTTTTACTTTGCTTCTCAATCTTCTCTTCATATTCTTCAAACTGATCTCGAAGCACTACTTCCGGGGCTCCAAGAATATATGTTGTGTCCTCAATGACTGCACCGCTGTATTTATATGCGGAAGAAAAAGATACAATTTTCTCTGCTTTCTTTCCTTGTCCCTTCATATTGCGAAAATACTTTTGCAATGCTTCCATGGTACTGTTATCACAAGACATATTGAACACAAAGTCTGCGAGCTTTTCAGAAAGTAACGGTTCATCATCTGTAAGCGCAATGATTTTATTCACTTTCATATCTGTTTCCGTGATCGTTCCCGTCTTATCGACACAGAGCACATCCACACGCGCAAGTGTCTCGATACATTTCATATCATGTACAAGTACTTTTTGTTTTGCAAGCTTCATGACGCTTACTACAAGCGCTACGCTGGCAAGAAGATAAAGTCCTTCCGGAATCATACCAATGACTGCTGCTGTCATCGATACCACACTTCCACGCAACGAATTGCCACCAAGGAAAAATTGCTGATAGAATAATACAATTCCCACCGGTATGATCAAAATACCTACTGCTTTGACAAGTTTGTTCAAGGAACGAATCATCTCGGATTGTTCCCCTTCTTTTACTTCTTTCGCTTCTAATGTCAGCTTAGAAGCGTAAGAATCCGCTCCTACTCGTGTCAGTTTTGCATAGCATTTCCCTGATACCACAAAACTTCCGGACAATAATTCTTTCCCCGTATTCTTCGTAATCTCATCAGATTCTCCCGTAATCAAAGATTCGTTGACTTGAGCTTCTCCGCCTACAACAATTGCGTCAGCCGGTATCTGATTACCTGCCGTAAATACAATAAGATCATCTAACACCAGTTCCTCTGCCCGTACCGTTTTCTCTACTCCATCACGGATCACGCGTGCACGTGGCGCATTCAATACCGACAATTTATCCAGCACACTTTTCGAACGTAATTCCTGAATGATTCCAATGCAGGTATTCAAAATAATAACCGGTAAAAACGTAAGTTCGCGAAATGCACCTACCAAAATCAAAAGCGTTGCAATTCCTGCAAATATAAAGTTAAAATATGTTAATATATTACTGAGAACAATCTCCTTCACCGTCTTAGATGGCGCTTCAACCGGAGTGTTCACCATTCCATTTCGAACTCGTTCTTCTACTTCCCGTGAAGAAAGTCCCTGATATCTCTTCTCGTCCATAGCCACCTCCGTCAACCTATGTTATTATGATACCGTTTTGTGATAGAAATGTAAATTCTTTTTAGGGAATTTTTATGGTATACTTTTATTACTATCAGGAATAAGGAGAAGAAAATATGTGGGCTTATCATAGTGTTTTTTATCAAATCTACCCTATCGGATTCTGCGGTGCACCAACCGCAAATGACGGAGTAACCGTTCCTCGAATCCGAAAGATTATGGAATGGACTGATCATTTCAGCACTCTAGGCATTGATTCTATTTTGCTAAACCCAATCTTTGAATCAGACAATCATGGATATGATACACGAGATTTTCTAAAAATTGATTGTAGATTGGGCACCAATGAAGACTTTCAAGAAGTCTGCCAATCGTTACATGAAAAAGGAATTAAAATCGTTCTCGATGGCGTATTTAATCATGTAGGACGCGGATTTTGGGCTTTTCGCGATGTTCAGGAGAAAAAATGGGACTCCTCCTACAAAGATTGGTTTCATATCAGCTTTGACGGCAACAGCTGCTACGACGATGGTTTTTGGTACGAGGGATGGGAAGGACATTTCGAACTGGTAAAACTGAATTTGCAAAATCCTGCTGTTGTAGATTATTTACTTGATTGCGTTAGATTTTGGATTGAAACTTTTGATATAGACGGACTTCGCCTTGATGTGGCGTATAGTTTAGATCGTAATTTCATGAAGCGTTTACGAAATTTTACCCAAGAGTTAAAACCGGATTTTGCATTGATCGGCGAAGTTCTTTTTGGCGATTACAATCTCATTGTCAATGACGACATGCTGCATAGCTGTACAAATTACGAGTGTTATAAAGGGCTGTATTCCAGTCTGAATTCTATGAACCTTTTTGAGATTGCACACTCTCTGCATCGACAATACGGACCGGACCCTTGGTGCATTTATCAAGGAAAACATCTTATGACTTTTGCAGACAATCACGATGTTACAAGACTTGCAAGTATTTTAACGAACAAAAACCATATTCCTCTTGCATATGGTATTCTCTTTGGAATGCCGGGAATTCCATGCCTATATTACGGAAGTGAATGGGCTGAAGAAGGAATCAAAGCGCCGGACAATGATTACGCACTCCGTCCATGTTTCGTTGAGCCAAAGCCAAATGAACTTACTGAATTTATTCAGTCTCTGATCGCTCTTCGGCAAAAAAGCGACGCACTTTGTAATGGTACTTACCAAAACGTAATCATTCAGAATCATCAGCTTATTTTTGAACGTAAGACCGAATCAGAACGGATTCTTGTGGCAGTTAATGCTTCCGACCAGCCTTACACTGCATATCACGGAGATTTGAGCGGAACTTTTACAGAATTGATATGTAAGGAAACCATAGAGTTAAACGGAAGTCTTACACTTGAACCATATAGCGTGGGATATTATAAATTCCAATCCCAATCTTCTTAATATATACAGAAAGGAACTGAATGTATGGTACAAAAAATAAATGCATTTATAAAGAAAGAAACTGTCTTGGCAATCGCCTTTGCCTTGGCAGTACTTTCCTGTTTTCTTGTAAAGCCCGATGCTGCATATATCAGATATATCGACTTCCATACACTTGCCCTCCTTTTCTGTCTGATGGCAGTCATGTCAGGACTGCAGGAAGTCGGACTCTTCATTTACATTGGCGGTAAACTTTTGAATAAAGTACATACGAAATGCTCTCTCGTATGTATCCTTGTGTTTTTATGTTTTTTCAGCAGTATGTTTGTAACAAATGACGTAGCACTTATCACATTTGTTCCTCTATCCATCTTAATTTTACAGTTATCGAAACAGGAACATCTGCTTTGTACAACCGTTATTTTGCAGACCATTGCCGCAAATCTCGGAAGTATGATGACTCCGATCGGAAATCCACAAAATCTTTATCTATACACAAAATCTAGACTTTCCACAGGGAGTTTTCTCCTTCTGATGTTGCCATATACTATTCTCTCCGGAGTGATGCTGGCGATTTCCATTTGGTTTCTCTACCGCAAAGAAGGCTCTTACGAACGTGTAGCAATCAAAAAAACTACATTAAACGCACGGCAGTTGATTTACTATTCCGTTTTATTTATCCTATGTCTTTTTAGTGTGGCAAAAATCCTTCCGGTATGGATTCTCTTTTTGATTGTTATCATCGCTCTTCTGATTGGTAACAGAAAACTGTTTGCAAGAATCGACTATGGACTTTTACTTACCTTTGCTGCATTCTTTGTATTTATTGGCAACATGGGCCGTTATCCTGCTTTCCGTGATTTTCTTACCTCAGTCATAAGTGGGCAAGAACAGCTTACTGCCATTTTATCCAGTCAGATTATCAGCAACGTACCTGCCGCACTTTTACTATCCGGTTTCACAGACAACTGGGAGGCTCTTATCCTCGGAACCAATATCGGAGGTCTTGGAACTTTGATTGCTTCTATGGCAAGCCTCATTTCCTACAAGCAGATTGCCGCCTCCTATCCGGAACAAAAGAAAAAATATTTGTGGCAATTCACCTTGTGGAACGTAGTATTCCTTGCTATATTTCTTATCATTACGATATTTTAAAAGAGAATGTGCAATGCGTATTCTTACACAAAAAACAGGGTATCCCTTATTGCTAAGGACATACCCTGTTCTCATTTCAATTATTTTGCAATTACTTTTCTAAAGTGTTTCTTTCCTTTTTTCACAACAACACCTTCACCTTGAAGTGCTTCGCAAGTATATTCAGCATAGATGTCAGATACTTTTTCACCATCTACAGCGACACCGCCTTGCTGAACTGCACGTCTTGCTTCTGATTTAGATGGAACAAGTCCACTCTTAAGGAGCATTGTTAAAATATCAATTTTCCCATCTGTAAAATCTTCTGCTGTAAGTTCTGCTGTCGGCATATTGGCAGCATTTCCGGCGCTAAATAATGCTCTTGCACTTTCCTGTGCTTTTACTGCCTCTTCTTCTCCGTGCACTAATTTTGTAAGCTCAAATGCAAGGATTTCTTTTGCTGTATTTAGCTGACTGCCTTCCCAAGAGTCCATCTTATCAATTTCTTCCAGTGGAAGGAATGTAAGCATACGGATACATTTTAATACATCAGCATCTGCCACGTTTCTCCAGTACTGATAGAACTCAAATGGAGATGTTTTGTTTGGATCAAGCCATACAGCGCCTGACTGTGTTTTTCCCATCTTCTTTCCTTCGGAATTAAGAAGAAGTGTGATTGTCATAGCGCTTGCGTCTTTTCCTAATTTACGACGAATCAATTCTGTTCCTGCAAGCATATTGCTCCACTGGTCATCTCCGCCAAACTGTAAGTTACATCCGTATTTCTGGAATAATGCATAGAAGTCATACGCCTGCATGATCATGTAGTTAAACTCAAGGAAGCTTAAACCTTTTTCCATACGCTGTTTGTAGCACTCTGCAGTAAGCATACGGTTT
This sequence comes from uncultured Lachnospiraceae bacterium, assembly GCA_900550235.1. Classification (GTDB taxonomy): domain Bacteria; phylum Bacillota; class Clostridia; order Lachnospirales; family Lachnospiraceae; genus Faecalimonas. The sequence continues at coordinate 17,465 of URRQ01000017.1, read as the reverse complement.
ACTGAGAAATGCGCACCTACTTCGCGAAGTAGTTCAATATAATTCAAGTCTAACAACCAATCTGCGTTATTAACCATCAATGCTTTCCCTTCGGAAAAATCAATGAATTTGCTCATCTGTTTTTTGAAGCATTCGCAGTTGTGATCGATCTGCTCTTTTGTCATCATAGAACGCATATCGGATCTTCCAGATGGATCACCAATGTGTCCTGTTCCTCCTCCGATCAATGCAATCGGCTTGTTTCCTGCCATCTGCAGACGTTTCATCAAGCAAAGCGCCATAAAATGTCCTACGTGAAGGCTGTCTGCTGTTGGATCGAATCCAATGTAAAATGTTGCTTTTCCGTTGTTAATAAGATCACGGATCAAAGGCTCATCTGTAACTTGAGCGATAAGTCCTCTTGCTTGAAGTTCTTCATAAATTCCCATATTCTTTTCCTCCATTTTCTTTCTTTTCTAAAGGACGAAAAAAACCTCGTCCTTAAACTATCGTTTAAAGGACGAGGGTATAATCTCGCGGTACCACCTTTATTCATATCCGACTCGCACCGGATACCTCTGCAAGTATCTGACAATACTCGTGACACAGTAACGTGTGTCGTTCCGTCACAGCCTACTCGTCTCCTTTCGGTGTGAAGCTCCAAGATGTATTCATAATTGATAGTCCATGCGCCTCTCATCAACCGGCTGCTTTCTGTATGGCATTTTCAACTACTACTTGTTCTTTTCGTCGCTGTTCTCTATCTGAATGAAATCTTAGCGTATCTTTCCTTATTTGTCAAGACATCTTAAAATAATGTACAGTTTAATTTTTTTGAAAGATACTCCAGCATCTTCACTCCGCCTACACTATTGCCTTTTTCGTCAAGAGACGGACCGAATACACCGATTCCCATACGGTCTACAAGCGGAACTGCAATTCCGCCTCCAACACCACTCTTCGCCGGAAAACCAACACTCATTGCGAACTCTCCCGAACCGTCATACATACCGCAAGTCAGCATCAAAGCACGGATTGCTTTTGCATTCTGCGGTTCAATCAATATCTCACCGCTCTGCGGATCGATCCCCTGACAGGCAAGCACAAGACTCATTCTCGCAATATCATGCGCCGTCACATTCACTGAACACATTTTGAAATAAAAGTCCAAACATTCGCTCACATCTCCTTCCAGAATCCCGGAAGCTTTCAAATAATATGCAAGTGCTCTGTTTCTATCCCCTGTCTGCTTTTCCGATTCATAAACCGCCTGATTTAAGTCGATCTCCTGATTATTGCACAGTTTTCGAATAAAGGATAAAAAGCGTTCAAATTTTTCATCGGAATCTTTTCCTTTGATACAACTTGCGATCGTAATAGCTCCTGCATTGATAAACGGATTAAACGGACGTGTTTTTGTCTCTAATTTTACGATCGAGTTAAATGGATCTCCGGTCGGTTCTACTCCTACCTTGTCATGAAACAGATAGTCTGCTCCACAATCCCGAATTGCCAAGATCAAAGAAACTAATTTGGAAATACTTTGAATGGTGAATGGAATATTCACATCTCCTTCTTCAAATATTTTTCCATCTTGCGTAATGACACAGATGCCCAAGTAATATTTATTGACATTCTTTAGTTCCGGAATATACTGAGCCGTCTGCCCATTTTTGATAAATGCCTTTCCGTATTCTAAGGCATCTTTTAATAATTCTTCTGATACCATATCTATCCCCTTCTTATTTGTAAAGTAAAGAAAAAGCTTTCTTATCTCTCTGTCGAAGCAGGAAAAATCCAAGAATGTTCATCACTCCGATTGCTACAATGAACATCCAGACTACTTGCATGGATGTAGTGTCTGCCATATGGCCTACTATCTGTTGCCCGGACAATTGAAACGCTCCTGCAAATACCGTATAGCAAGAAGAAAATCTTCCTCTGTGTGATGCTGGAATACGTCTCGTGAGATAAGGCTGTCTTCCTAGTGTCTCACAAATCTCTCCAATTGTAAATACAATCATGGAAATAAAATACACAGGTAACACATATTCCTAATATCGATTATCAAAGATTCTCTTTGATTTTTTCTCGCTTCGTGGAAGATCTCCGATCGGCACTGCTTTCGGAACAATCGTCAGACCGATCTTATCCTTTACATATTGTTTGACATCTAATTGAATCTGTTTCTTTCGATCCATAAACTCTGTTTCGAAGAACAACGTCATAATGTCTTTTCCATTTAGATGATCGATCATCACCTGATATTCGCTGCTGACCCCATCTACTTCTCGAAGCATATCCTCAATCTGTCCCGGATAGATATTAACGCCCTTTACTTTTACCATATCATCTGTTCTTCCTGTTAGAATATCAATTCTCGGATATGGACAACCGCATGGACAAGGTTCTGTCATAATTCTCGTCAAATCATGGGTACGATAACGGATCAGTGGCGCTCCTTCTTTTCGGAAGGCTGTGATCACAAGTTCCCCAACTTCTCCATCTGGCAGCACTTCTCCGGTCTTTGGATCAATAATTTCAAAATACACATAATCGTCCCAGTAATGCATACCATTCTCATACTGGCAACTCATTGCAATTCCCGGTCCATAGATTTCTGTCAATCCGTAGATATCGTAAAGCTCTACTCCAAGTTCGTTGGCGATTCGTCTTCTCATCTTATGTCCCCAACGTTCTGAACCGATAATACCTTTCTTCAGACAAATCTTATCTCCTACTTTTCTTTTTGCAATCTCCTCAGCAAGAAGAAGGGCATAAGAAGATGTAGCGCAAAGTACCGTACTCTTCATATCCATCATCATCTTGATCTGCTTGTCTGTATTACCCGGTCCCATTGGAACTACCATCGCCCCAAGACGTTCTGCTCCATTTTGAAATCCGATTCCGGCTGTCCAAAGTCCATATCCCGGAGTGATCTGCACGCGATCCATGTTTGTCATACCTGCTGTTTTATAACAGCGTTCAAACATCACTGCCCAATCTTCAATATCTTTCTTTGTATATGGAATAATAATTGGCGTTCCTGTTGTTCCGGAAGATGAGTGAATTCTTACAATCTGACTTTCATCTACCGCCATCAGTCCCAACGGATATCCTTCTCTTAGTTCGTCCTTATTTGTAAACGGAAGTGTCTCAAAATCCTCCTGCGTCCGGATTCCTTCGATATCGATTCCTTGATACTTTTTCTGATAAAAACTTCCCTCTCTTGCCACTAATCTCTGAAGCAATTCTTTAATTTCTTGAAATTGTGTCTCATTCATTCTCATTCCGTCTAATCCTCCGCATATTTCGCACCTTCTAACAAGGCTGTTTTGTTCATCTTCTGATATTTTTCCGGAATCTGTTCGGAAATAATCTGTAATAATTCCTCTTTGGAAATGGATAAGCAGCCGCTCGCTGAAGCCGCCCCTAAAAGCGCAATATTCACTACTTTCGAGGATCCTGCTTTTTTACAAACTTCCTCTGTATCTACAACAACCAGATTCTCTACCTGTTTTTTCAAATAATCCAGCATTACCTTTTCGTCATATGGTACCTTAGAAAATGTATCCGTTATTGGTTTGATCGCATGATTGCTGACGATTACCGTTCCACCTTTTTTTAGATAAGAAAGGCATCTGACCGCTTCCGCCGGTTCAAATCCAATCAACACATCCGCCTGCCCTGCTGTAATCAACGGTGAATAACTTTCTCTGCCAATCCGTACATGGCTGACCACACAACCTCCTCGTTGCGCCATTCCGATAGTCTCCGCAGTTCTTGCCTGCAGCCCTTGTTTTATGGCAGCTTGCGCCAACAGTTTAGATGCAAGTACCGTTCCTTGACCCCCAACTCCGGCTAACAAACAATTTAGCATTCCCCTTCACCTCCAATCGCGTGTACCGGACAAATCTTCATACACAATCCACAACCATTACAAAGTCCTTGATCAACGACTACTTTTTTCCCTATCTTTTGAAGCGCCGGGCAGCCGATCTCTTTCAAACATTTTTGACAGCCAATACAAATGTCTTCTTCTGCTTTACATTTCTTCGTTACTTTCGCCACCGCAACACATGGCGCTTTGAAAATGACAGCGCTTACTCCTTCACACTCTGCCGCCTCTTGAACAGCGCTGATCGCACCTTTCAAATTCAGCGGATCTACCGTAACGACAGATTTCACACCAATCGCTTCCAATATCTTTGGAATGCTGATTTTCTCTGCCACATCTCCCATCATGGTCATTCCGGTTCCCGGATGCGGCTGATGTCCTGTCATTGCCGTTGTTGAATTATCCAGTACTACAAGCACCATTTTGGTCTGATTGTATACTGCATTCACTACTCCGGTAATCCCTGTGTGGAAAAATGTAGCGTCACCGATAAATGCAATGTGGACACCATCCGGCTCTGCCCGATGAAGTCCTTGCGCCATCGTTACACCTGCTCCCATGCAAAGACAAGTATCTACCATGCCAAGAGGCGCTGCATTTCCCAATGTATAGCAACCAATATCTCCGGTAAATACTGCCTTTTTCCCCTTCATCGCCTGTTTCACCGCATAGAATGATGCCCGGTGCGGACAGCCTGCACAAAGTACCGGCGGTCGTATCGGAAGAACCGGTGCTTCTTCTCGTTCCACTTCTTCCTCGTTCTCAATCTTCATATATCTTTCTAAAATCTTTTTTAACACCTTTTTCACGGAAACCACCGTGTTTTCCCCGGCAATCGGTACATCTTTCGTCAGTTTTCCACGAATCGTTGTCTGAATCTTTTCTTTTCCACAAAGCAAGAGAAGTTCTCGTTCCAAAACCGGTTCCAATTCTTCCAATACGATAACCTCCTCCAATCCTTCCAGGAACTCTAATGCTAATTTCTGCGGAAATGGATATGCTGTTGCTACTTTCAACAACTTATACGCTCCACTCTCTATCCCCAAGAGCTGAAGCGCTTCTTTTGCATACATGTAACTGTCCCCGGATGCTACGATTCCTATTTGTCCTTGTCCCGTCAATTCATTGAATCGATAGGTAGAAAAATCATCAGAAAGCTTCGGATAACGTTCTTCCAGTTTGATATGCTTCAGATAAGAAGTTCTTGGAAAAATCACCCAACGAGAATCATCTTTTTTGAATCCTTCTGTTTTCACTTCTTTTCTCGCATGATCCACATCCAACGTCACACACCCATGACAGATTCTTGTCGTCGGACGCAAAATAACCGGTGTCTCATATTTTTCCGAATACTCAAACGCATCTTGCACCATCTCGTATGCTTCTTCCGGCGACACCGGATCAAATACCGGAAGCTTTGCAAATCCAGCAAAATATCTTGTATCCTGTTCTGTTTGAGAAGAAATCGGTCCGGGATCATCTGCAACTACAATGACCATTCCTCCTTTTACCCCTATGTAAGAAAGACTCATTACCGGATCAGCACAGGCATTTAATCCTACCTGTTTCATTGTCACCATACTTCTCTTTCCTGTGTATGCTGCCCCGGCAGCCACTTCAAGCGCTGCTTTTTCATTGACCGACCACTCGACATAAATATCTCCTTGATTATATTTAGCAACTGTCTCCAACACTTCCGTAGATGGAGTTCCCGGATATCCGCTTACTACACCAACCCCGGCTCGAATCGCACCAAGAGCAATTGCATGATTTCCCATCATTAATTCTTTTCCCATAATCTCAGCTCCTTCACTCTGCTTCGAAATACATATTTATCTTACATTATAACTCTGATACTTTAATGCGTCAAATTGAATTGTATAAAATAAGAATCTTCCTTAGAAATCAGTCTTTAAATACTGATATTCTTTGGAAGATTCTTATTTTTTTGTTATTTCCTACTGTTAAGTCTAAGAAAATCTCACCTTAATATAGGCTTCGATTTCTTCCACACATTTTTCAAATCCTAACTTCCCACTGTTGAGACAGAGGTCATAGTTTCTTGCATCTGCCCAATCACGGCCCGTATAGTGCCGATAATAGTCCGCACGATAACGATTCGTCTGACTGATGAATTTCGTCATCTCTGCTTCCGTCATACTATTCCGCTCCATGGACCTTGCCAGATTGAATTCATCGGAAGCATGTACGAACACGCTGACTACATTCGGATAATTTCGAAGCACAAAATCCGCTGCGCGACCGATGATGACACAATTCTCTGTCTCTGCAAGACGTTTGATAATCTTCGCCTTATAATTAAACAGATTTCTTGCGGACACAAAGTCTTTACTTCCCGGTGGAATTAAGTCTCCATCTTCATAAATATCTGTTGTCAATCGAAGAAGAGGGCTGTTTTTCAACCGCTCGTCTGCCTCACGAAACAGCTCTTCCTTAATCCCACTTTCTTCCGATGCCATTTTCGCTAAATCCATATCATACCAAGGCATTCCGTTCTTTTCCGCAAACATTTGGCCGATCGTCTTACCACCGCTTCCATACTGTCTCGCAATCGTAACTACTATATTATCCATGTCATTTCCTCCTTATTTTGCATTATGAATCACGAGTGACTATTCGCCCAAGTATGCTTTCTTAATAGAATCGTTATTCATCAATTCTTTCGCATCGCCTTCCAGCACGATTTTTCCTGTCTCTAGAACATAGGCTCTATCCGCAATAGAAAGAGCTTTCTTCGCATTCTGTTCCACAAGAAGTACGGTTGTTCCACTTTTACTTACATCTTGAATAATCTTAAAAATCTCATTTACAAAAATCGGGGAAAGTCCCATGGACGGTTCATCCATCACGATAATTTTCGGATGTGACATAAGCGCCCGCCCCATAGCAAGCATCTGTTGTTCTCCTCCACTCAATGTTCCGGCAAGCTGATTTTTTCGTTCCTCCAAACGTGGAAAACGTTTGTAAACCATCTCCAAAGTTTCCTGAATCTCTGCTTTATCTTTTCTCGTATAAGCGCCCATTTTCAGATTTTCATATACGGTCAATTCTCCAAATACTCTTCGTCCTTCTGGAACATGTGCCATTCCAAGAGATACGATTTTATGAGCCGGAACTTTCGTAATATCTTTTTCCTCAAACATGATACTGCCTTTTTTCGGCTGCAAAAGTCCGGTTATTGTATGTAATGTCGTTGTCTTCCCTGCTCCATTGGCTCCGATCAAAGCGATGACCTCACCTTCATTTACTTCAAAGGAAATTCCTTTGATTGCCTGAATGACGCCGTAAAACACTTCAATATCTTTTACTTCAAGCATTGCCATGACATCATCCCTCCTATTCTCCTAAATATGCCTTGATAACTTCTGGATCATTTAGCACATCGCTTGTATTGCCTTGTGCAAGCACTTCACCAAAATTCAACACTGTTAATTTCTCGCAGATTCCTGATACAAGCTTCATATCATGCTCGATCAGAAGAATTGTCATCTCAAACTTATCTCGAACGAATCGAATCGTATCCATCAATTCTTTTGTCTCATTTGGATTCATACCTGCCGCCGGTTCGTCCAAAAGGAGCAGCTTCGGTTCTGTTGCAAGCGCACGAGCAATTTCAAGCTTTCGTTGCTTTCCATACGGAAGGTTCGATGCTAACGTTGAAGCCTCTTCTTTTAGACCAAACACTTCCAAAAGCTCCATCGCTTTTTCATCCATCTCTTTTTCTACTTTGAAATACTTCGGGAGACGGAAGATTCCTTCTAATGTCGTATATTTGTGATGATTATGAAGTCCTACTTTTACATTATCCAATACACTTAAATCTTTAAAAAGACGGATATTTTGGAATGTTCTTGCAATTCCTGCCTTGTTGATATCAATCGTTTTTTTGCCAACGATGTTCTCTCCATCTAATTTAATAATCCCTGAATCCGGCTTATATACACCTGTCAGAAGATTGAATACTGTTGTCTTACCGGCTCCGTTTGGTCCGATCAGTCCATATAAGCAACCTTTTTCTATCTGCATATGAAATTCATTGACTGCACGAAGTCCTCCAAAGGAGATTCCTAAGTTATCTACTTCTAATAATGCCATAATTAAACCTCCTCCGCTTTCTGTTTCTTATGTAATTTCCCTTTTAAGGAATGTCTTTCTCTCCATTCGATCGCTTTTGGGCTCCAATTGAACAGCATCATCACGATCAATACAATTGCATAGATCAGCATACGATAATCATTCAATCCTCTAAGAAGCTCCGGAAGCAACGTTAAGACAATGGCTGCGATGATCGAGCCTCTAATATTACCGATTCCGCCAAGTACTACAAAGACAAGAATCATAATCGACATATTATATCCGAAGTTCTTCGGTTGCGCCGTTAATGTTGCAAGATTATGTGCATAAATTACGCCAGCCACACCTGCTAACGCTGCTGAAATCGAAAATGCCATCAATTTATATTTTGTAATATTAATTCCAACAGATTCTGCCGCGATTCGATTGTCGCGGATTGCCATAATTGCACGACCACTTCTGGAATAGATTAAATTCAAAATAATTATCAAAGAAATGATGATTAAAATAACTCCAATGGTAAACGTAGAATCCTTCGGGGTTCCTGTAATTCCCTGTGGCCCGTTTATAATGACTTTTCCACCCTCTTCCAGTCCAAGGGACATGGAATCTTTTGTAGAAAAGTGAAAGCCTTTCGAATCTTTTCCTATAAATAAAATGTTTACTACATTTTTAATGATCTCGCCAAATGCCAATGTTACGATTGCAAGGTAATCTCCTTTTAGACGAAGAACCGGAATCCCGATCAAGATTCCAAAAATCCCTGCCGATGCCGCGCCGACAAGAATCGCCAGTAAAAAGCGGACACCGTCCATCGGAATCACATCCACCATGCATTTTGAGAAAAATGCACTGGAAAAAGCACCCACACACATGAAGCCTGCATGCCCGAGGCTTAACTGTCCAAGAATTCCAACTGTAAGATTCAAGGAAATTGCCAAAATAACGTATGCACAAAGAGGAACTAAGAGTCCCTGCATCAAGCTTGACATATTTCCTGTTAACACAAGCGCCTGCACAACTACGTAGATCAGGATCACCATGATATATGTAATCATATTACTTTTTGTTGTCTTACTCATCTTTTTCATCCTGTCCACCTACACTTTCTCCTGAATATTTTTGCCAAGAATACCGACAGGTCTTACGATCAACACAATGATCAATACACTAAACACGATCGCATCCGCAAGCTGAGAGGAAATATATGCCTTACTGAAAATCTCGATCACACCTAATAATATTCCGCCGATCATAGCTCCCGGAATAGAGCCGATGCCACCGAATACTGCTGCAACAAAGGCCTTGATTCCCGGCATGGAACCTGTGTATGGCGTCAATGTCGGATATGCGGAACACAAAAGTACACCTGCAACTGCTGCTAGTGCAGAGCCAATCGCAAAAGTAAGCGCTATCGTTCCGTTTACATTGATTCCCATGAGCTGTGCCGCTCCTTTATCTTCCGATACCGCAAGCATTGCCTGCCCTGCTTTTGTCTTTTTAATAAAAAATGTAAGTCCGATCATAATTACGATACATGCGCCGATTGTCGCAATCGTCTCACCGGATATCGTAAGCTTTCCGCCTGCAAGCGTCATTGGCTTGATCGGAACAACTGATTCAAAGGATCGTGTATTGGCTCCGAAAATCAAAAGCGCAATATTCTGTAACAAATAGCTGACACCGATTGCAGTAATCAAAACTGCCAACGGAGATGCCGCATTTCGAAGCGGTTTGTATGCGATTCTTTCAATTGCAATTCCAAGAACAGTACAAAAAATGATTGCCAAAAGCACTGCCACAACAGGAGGAAGCCCCGCCCCAGAAATCGCAGTAATCGCCACATAGGCTCCGATCATGATGACATCACCATGTGCAAAACTCAACATTTTTGCAATTCCATATACCATGGTATAACCAAGCGCTATGATTGCATATACGCTTCCTAAGCTGATACCATTTATCAAATACGATACAAAACTCATATGTATCCTCCTATCACATGCATTTTAATGATTCCCTATGTATAAAATAGATTGCGCGGATGCGCAATCTATTTTGTAACCTGTGAATGAATTTCTTTTTATTCTACAACTGCATAATCACCATCTGCAATTTTCACTACCATAGGTGCTTTTTCAGGTTCACCGTTTGCTTCCCATTTCAGAGATTTTGCTGTAACACCATCAATTGTGATCTCTGTCATCGCTTTTTTCAGTGCCTCACATACATCTGTTGCGCTCATATCCACTTTTACTTCACCTTTTTCCATCGCTGCTTTTAATGCATACATTCCATCGTAAGCATCTGCTGCGAACTGATTTGGTGTATGACCATAAGCTTCTTCAAAGGCTTTTACAAAGTGCTGTACTGCCTCATCTTCAGAAGTCGGTGTAAATGGGCTTAAGAACATTAAGTTGTTTGCTAAGTTTGCGTCAAATCCTTCTACTCCAAGAATACCATCCATACCGTCGCATCCAAAGAAGATCGGTGCATAATTCATATTTGCTGCCTGCTTCAATACAAGAGAAGCTTCTGAATAGTAGAATGGCAAGAATACAAGTTCTGCGCCTGCATCTTTTGCTTTCTGAAGCTGTACGGAGAAGTCTTTGTTATTCTCAGATGTAAATGCCTCTGCTGCTACCACGTCTAATCCCTGTGCCTTTGCTTCTTTTGCGAAAGCTTCATAAATACCGGATGAATATACCATGGAACTGTCATAAATAACTGCTACCTTTTTCGCAATTTCCTTTTCTGCAATATATTTTGCAGACTCGACACCTTGTGTTGGATCTGAGAAACATACACGGAATGCGTTATCATACTGTACACACTCGACTACTGTACCGGATGGTGTTAATAAAAACATATTATCATCTTTTGCAACTTCGCTGACTGCCAGACAAGGAGTAGATGTTACTGTTCCAAGAAGAGCCTGCATACCCCAATCCTTCAAATTGTTGTAAGCATTCACCGCTTTTTCCGGATCATTCTCATCATCTTGGAAATTTAATTCTACCTTTGCTCCGTTAATTCCGCCCGCCTCATTGATTTCCTTAATTGCGATCTCAATTCCGCCTTTTACATCATTACCATAAATTGCCGCATCACCGGTCAAAGGACCAATGGAACCAATCTTAATGACATCGCTTTTTTTCTTCTCTTTTTCCTTACCACAGCCTGCTGCCATAGTCATTGTCATCGCTGCGGCTAACACTACCGCCATCACTTTTTTCATCTTCATAATCTCATCCTCCCAATAAACAGAGCGTACTCTGTATTTTCCTTTTTTTGAATAATACGCGAAAACTCCATAATTGTCAAGAAATTTGATTATTTTTACGAAATATAGTTATAATACATCAACCAAGATTAAAATTAATCAAGAATTTTCATTGGTTTAAACTTCAAGTAATCTCCTGAAACAAGATGATAGCAGATTCCATTCACCTCTCCGATAAAGCTGTCTTGATATCTGTCCTGTCCGTGACAGTGGGAATAGATTACTTGCTCCGCTTTATATTCTTCCGCCATCTTTGTAAAAATGCTTTCTTCTTCCCCTATGCTTGTAGGCGGATAATGTAGAAACATAAGGAATTTCTCGTATCCGTCTTTCTTCGCTTTTTCAAATGATTCCCGTAAACGTCCGGCTTCTCGGTCTATCAATTTCTGAAAATGCTCCGGCGAATCTTTTCCTTCATAGGCATATCCCTTCGTCCCAACAAGAGCATACTCTCTATATGTATAATAATTGTTCTGCAAAAATGACAGTTTCCCTTCAAATTGCTCATTCAACCGCTCCGTTTTCTTTGCATCCCAAAACATATCATGATTGCCGCGCAGCAAAATCTTCCTTCCCGGAAGTTTCATAATGAACTCCAGATCTTCCTTACATTCTTCCAAATTACACCCCCACGAATGATCTCCTGTGATTACAACCGTATCGCTCTCTCGAACTTTCTTATTCCAATTCTTCTCAATCTTTTTCACATGATCTTTCCATTCTTCACCGAAAACGTCCATCGGTTTGTTGACCGTGAACGACAAATGAAAATCTCCGATTGCGTATAATGCCATCTATCTTCCTCCTTGTATCTCGCAACTTATCTTCGTAATATAATCCTCTTCTCTCTCCAAAGTCAAACTATCTAACAGACCATCTTCGTAACTATATTCTCCAAGAAGTATCTGATGCGTTTTCGCATAAGCAAATATTTTTTCATAAGTTTCTCCCACACTCTGCCAATTTCCCTTATGATAGGCAACGAGATACTCTCCTGCTTCTCGGACTTCACATGCGATTTTCATCGGCTTTTTATCAAGCATCTGATAAAAAGCATAATAGTTGTCGTAGATGCCATCTTTCAATTCTGCGATATTCTGCCTGTATCCTACCGGATAAGCGCTATCAATCCCATTCTCGCTACAGTAATCATACAGTTTCCCCAACTCTTTTGCCCAGACAATATCATCGGAAATATCTGCTTGTCGTAGAACCATATATCTTCTTGGCTCCTGCTCAATCCGAATTTCCTCTTCCTGTTCTCGAATGCCTTCTCTGATTAAACAGCCTTTATTTTGCATCCACTCCCTTGTCTTTTTCAGTCGCTTCATACGCTCCGCTATCATCTGTTCTTCCTGAACGAACAACTCCAACAGTTTCTCCGGCGTTCTGCCTTTCATATATCTTTTGATCTCCTCCAGAGGCATATCCAGTTCCCGCAGCATATAGATCACGTCAAACTCTTCTAACTGCGAAAAAGAATAATAACGATACCCTGTCAATCGATCCTTATACTCCGGCGAAAAAAGACCGATTTCGTCATAATGAAAGAGCGTATGCTTTGTCGTTCCTACCGCCTTTGCGAATTCTCCGGTGCTCAAATATCTTTTTTTATTCATTTTCCAACTCTCCTCTTGACTATCGGGTTACACTATAGTTTATGATAGCATTTGCACAAAAAAAACACAAGGAAAGGGAGAATTCAATATGTCAAATTCCTTAGCAAAAGATTTTAAATTCTTTTCCCTGCTTCGCTTCGCATTTCCAACCATGGTTATGATGGTTTTTATGTCGTTATATACGATCATTGACGGAATCTTTGTATCAAGGCTCGTAAGTACCAATGCATTATCTGCTCTGAACATTGCCTACCCTGCCATCAGTCTCGTCATCGCCATCGGTGTCATGTTCGCTACCGGAGGAAGTGCGATCATTGCCAAAAAGTTAGGAGAAAAGAAAGACCAAGAAGCACGCCGCGATTTTTCCACATTAATTCTGACAGGAATCCTACTCGGAATCTTCTTTCTACTCATCGGAACTTTATTTGCAGAACCAATCGTCCGTCTTCTTGGAGCAACAGATGTACTTATCAAAGATGCTGTTGCCTACTTAGTTGTAAGCCTTTATTTTGCTCCGGCATGTGTCCTGCAGCTTTTATTCCAAAGCTTTTTTGTTGCGGCAGGAAAGCCAAATCTTGGTTTGCTTCTTACAATTACAGGCGGCATTGCGAATATTATTTTCGACTATGTATTTATGGGTCCTCTCAAAATGGGTATCAGCGGCGCAGCGCTTGCCACAGGAATCGGACAACTGATCCCTGCATTTTTCGGATTATTGTATTTCTTATTTGTCCGCTCCGGCTCTCTCTACATTGTAAAACCACACTTTTACGTGTCGCTTTTAACAGAAAGCTCCCTCAACGGTTCTTCGGAAATGGTCACCAATCTTTCCAATGCGGTCATCACGTATCTGTTTAATATTATGATGTTGAAATTCCTCGGAGAACCGGGTGTTGCCGCCATTACGATCGTACTCTACGGGCAATTTCTGTTCAATGCCCTTTATATGGGATATTCCATGGGCGTTGCTCCTGTGATCAGTTTTAATCACGGAAGAGCAGATCATCTTCTGCTGAAAAGAATATTTAAAATCTGTGTTGGATTTATCTCTGTTTCGTCGCTTGTTATCACTGCATTGGCGCTGATTTCTTCCCCTTGGATCGTAGAAATCTTCACTCCACGCTCTACAGAGACTTATGAGATTGCCAAAACCGGATTTTTCTTATTCTCGATCAATTATATTTTTGCAGGTATTAATATCTTCGCCTCTTCCATGTTTACCGCATTTTCTAACGGAAAAGTCTCTGCGATCATTTCCTTTGTCCGTACTTTCGGAATGATTGTAGTGAATATCCTTCTTCTTCCGAAATTCATCGGCGTAAATGGAATCTGGCTGGCTGTGCCTGTCGCGGAATTCCTTACAATGTTTTTGTCGGTTTATTATTTTTACAAAATGCGAAAAACATACCATTATTTCTAAGCATTGTTCCGCTAAAAGTATTCATGTTGTTCCGTTATTATTGAATTTGCAGGATACATTAATTCTAGATTAGATATGTATTTAAAAATTTTACAAGAGTAAACTATACAAGAAGGGACTATCGAAACCGATAGCCCCTTCACTTATTCCTTATGATTTATCCGTTCAAAATTACCTTTTGAATCTCAAGATTCTGATCTAACAGTACAAGGTTTCCAACTTTGCCCTGTTTGATGGAACCATATTTGTTATCCAGTCCAACACTCTTTGCCGGATTAATCGTTGCTGCTGCAACTGCATCTTCTAAAGAAATACCCATGTTCTTCACTGCATTTCTCATACAATCCATTAAGTTTGTCACAGAACCGGCAAGCGCGCCACCTTCTATAAGCGTTGCCATATTGCCTTTTACAGTAACAGCCTGTCCGCCAAGCGTATACTGACCGTCCGGCATACCTGTCGCACGCATACTATCACTGATTAACACAACTCTATCTTTGAACATATCAAATGTTGTTCTTACAACTGATGGATGAATGTGTACACCGTCTGTGATCAATTCTACCATAACATGACTGCTGTCATGAGCTGCTCCGATTACGCCCGGCGCACGGTGTGTAAATAACGGCATTGCATTGTAAAGGTGTGTTGCATGGTCAGCGCCAAGAGCATACCCTTTCTTTGCTGTATCGTAATCTGCAAGTGTATGTGCAAAAGAAATATGCACTTCGTCATGCAGTTCTTTGATAAACTCCATTGCACCTTCTTCTTCCGGCGCAATATCTACAAGACGGAATAATCCGTTTGCAGCTTCCTGAAGTCTGCGGAACATCTCCACATTTGGTTTTACAATGTGTGTTCCCGCCTGTGCCCCTTTCTTTCCCGGAGAAATGAATGGACCTTCCATATTGATCCCTGCAAGAACTGCGCCTTCTTCATTCTTATGTGCTCCTGCAGTCTTTGCAATCTGCATAAGCTCTTCTTCCGGCAATGTCATAGTAGCCGGAACGATCGTTGTAACTCCCTGAGATGCTTCATACTTTGCAATCTCTTGAATCGCTTCTTCTGTACCATCACAGAAATCATATCCGACAGCTCCATGGAAATGTACATCTACAAGTCCCGGAATTGCATAACAGCCGTTTCCGTCGATTACTTCATCCTGATTCGATGCTTCTACCTGAAAAAGACCATCTTCAATAACAACTTCACCCGGAACGAATCTCTTATCTTCCGTAAAAACTTTTACATTCTTAATAATCATAATATTATTCCTCTACTTTAGAATAAGCTGCTGCATCACAAACAACAGTTACATCTGGATGGAACTGCAAAATAGATGCTGGTACGTTTGGAGTTACCGGACCAAAGAATGCTTTTTTCACGATTTCAGCTTTGTCTTCACCGCTTACTACAACGACGATTTTCTTTGCGTTCATGATTGTTCCGATCCCCATTGTATAAGCCTGTTTTGGAACATCATCAGCAGATGCGAAAAATCTCTTATTTGCCTCAATTGTGCTTGGCTGTAAATCTACACAGTGTGTTACTTTGTCAAACTGCTCTGCCGGCTCATTGAATCCAATGTGTCCATTGTGTCCAAGTCCTAATAACTGAAGATCTGCTCCGCCGTAAGATTTGATCAATTCTTCGTAACGTGCACATTCTTTCTCTGCATCCGGTTCCATACCGTTTGGTACGTTTGTATTTGCTTTATCAATATTAATGTGGTTGAAGAAATTATCGTTCATAAAGTAGTAGTAGCTCTGATCGTTCTCTCTTGGAAGCCCTTTGTATTCGTCTAAATTTACAGATTTTACCTGTGAGAAATCAAGATCTCCATTTTCATACATTCTGATCAATTCTTTGTATGTACCGATTGGAGAAGAACCTGTTGCAAGACCAAGTACACAGTCCGGTTTTGTAATCACCTGTGCTGCGATAATATTTGCTGCTTTTCTGCTCATCTCGTTGTAATCTGCTGTCTTTAAAACTTTCATCTTCATTACCTCTTTTCTTTTCATTCAAAAAATGTGTTCCAATTCCACATAGTTTCCGTTAAAACTATACCACATTTATCCTATTCGCACAATACAAGTGGATAAAAGTGCAAAAAAAGGATGTGACAATGCACATCCCATTCTTATCCTATTCTTCTTTTTCAAAGATTGCCTCCAATACTACGGAGAACACTGCTGCCACCGGCCATATAATCCAACTTCTTCCCCAATCCATCGTCCAAAAACTATATGCCAGATAAACTGCTACAATAAGTGGCCAATATATCGCCTCCCATTTGCTGTTTCTGCGTGCCGCCGCTTTTTTCCGAAGTGTATACTCATTCTCCTGCAAAAGCTTATCATAGCAAAACCGAACGGTCATCACTCGAACTAAAATATATACAGCCACAGCTACGATAAGCAAAAGTCCCGCCACGCAAAGAATCAGGATTCTATCTTCCGCCTGAAATGCCGCTGCCGCAAAGAGTGGAATCACACTTAAAATACAAAGAGTCACACCAATTAGTATTCCGGCGGTATAAGTTTCCGCATACGCCTGTTTCCGTTCTTTCACAATCCCCGCAACACCATACTCTAATTCGATCTGTTCTTTTTCAAAATATTGATACCGCTCCATCCGCATCCCTACTGTAATGAAAAGAACAACTGCAGGCGCTACGAATAAAAGTACGAGAATGATCCCAATTCCCCCTGCCATATCTTCAGAAATCGGAATCAGCCCTTCTTCTGCATAGACCGCTAATACCATGAGAAGGATTGGCGATATGATACACATGGCAACGCCAACTGCCATTCTCTTCGCCGCGATCAGACTATCTCCCATATAAGAAACCGCTTCATCCAAAGATACTTTTCTCACTTCAGGCTCTGGCACGATCCTACTTTTCGCATCACACCCTATATCGCCTTCCATACCACATGCTACAATCGAGGATTCTTCTGCGACCGCCTCTTCTCCAAGCTCGTCCTTTAATAAGTAATCGGTGCTGACATCAAATATCTTCGCCAACAAAAGAATCTTGTTCAAGTCTGGTATCGATGAGCCGCTTTCCCTTAGTTAAAGATATGAACCCTCTTTATCAGTCTACTTTTCCGATAAATCGGTAGTATATCTCTATTTCCTGTATTCTTTCGTTCTCCTCATTCGTTG
>URRQ01000016.1 GCA_900550235.1 uncultured Lachnospiraceae bacterium | reverse complement strand
TGAACCGCCGTGTACCGAACGGTACGCACGGTGGTGTGAGAGGTCGGGAAATCTATTTGATTTCCCTCCTACTCGATTTGAGAAAATTGTTCTATAATTGTATTTTTGCACAAAAAAAATATATGACTCTGTTATTTTTTTGTCAAATATTACGGTTTGAAATCAATACGAAAAAAACACTTGTTATTTAATTAACAATGTTTTATATTAAAGAAAAGATACACGAAAACAACACGTAAAAGGAGACAAAATCTATGAGTAGCAAGGTTACAATTATCGGAGCAGGAAGTGTTGGTGCAACCATCGCATATACATTATCAGGACAGGACATTGCGTCAGAGCTTGTTTTGATCGATATCAATAAGGAAAAGGTAGAAGGCGAAGTCATGGACATTGAACAGGGAACGTGCTTTAGAGATCCGATTTCCGTGATCGCAGGCGACTATGCAGATGCTGCTGGTTCCGACATCGTCATTATTACATCCGGAATGCCACGGAAACCGGGCCAGACGAGAATTGAACTGACACAGACTAACGTGAATATTTTAAAGGAAATCACACCGGAGATCGTGAAAGCTGCGCCGGATGCGCTTTATATCATTGTAAGTAATCCGGTAGATATTATGACTTATGTGTTTACAAAGATATCCGGACTTCCGGAGAACCAAATCATCGGCTCCGGAACAATTTTAGATTCTGCGAGACTTCGCTGCGGTCTTTCTGAACATTTCCAGGTGGCACAGAGAAACATTCACGCTTATGTATTTGGTGAACATGGAGATACGTCCTTTATTCCGTGGTCAGCAGCCCGTATTGCAGGGGTACATGTGGATGAATATTGCGAGATGCTTCCGGGACTTGGAAAAGATTCTAAACCGCTTGATAAAGAAGAGATGCTTACCTACGTGCAAAAATCCGGCGGGCAGATTATTGCAAATAAAGGAGCAACATATTATGCTGTAACAAGAGGAGTTGTAAGATTGTGCGGATTCCTTCTTTCCGCATCCGAGTCTATTACAACCGTATCTTCTATGATGCATGGCGAATATGGAATAGAAGACGTGTGCTTAAGTACGCTTGCTCTCGTAGGACCAAAGGGAATTCAAGGCAAGATTCCGATGACCTTGACAGAGGAAGAGATTGAGAAGTTGAAAAAAAGCGCGGATGCTCTGAAATCCGTGATCGCACAGATAGACTTATAATTAAGAAAGGACTGCAAAGTTATGAAATACAGCTATTATCCGGGTTGTACTTTAAGAACGAAGGCAAAAGATCTGGACGCATATGCGAGAGCTTCTGCCAGAGCTCTTGGAATAGAACTGGAGGAAATTGAAGATTGGCAATGCTGCGGCGGCGTATATCCGATGGGTTCGGATGAGATCGCGACGAAACTTTCTTCCGTAAGAGCTTTGAATGAAGCGAAGGAAAAAGGGCAGCCGCTTGTTACGATGTGTTCGGCATGTCACCATGTGATCAAACGAGTCAATGACGATATGCAGCATGTAGAGGATATCCGGGAAAGAGCCAATCGGTATATGGAACTTGCAGAACCATATGCAGGTGAAACAGAAGTATTACATTTTTTGGAAGTATTACGGGATAAGATTGGATTTGATGAAATTAAGAAACGTGTTGTAAATCCTTTGACCGGGAAGAAAATCGGAGCTTACTACGGATGCTTGCTTCTTCGCCCAAGCAAGATTTTAAGCTTTGACGATCCGGAAAATCCAAGCATTATCGAAGAATTTATTCGTGCACTTGGAGCAGAACCTGTCATTTATCCATACCGCAATGAATGTTGCGGCGGGTACATTTCTTTGAAGGAAAAAGAGATGGCAAAGACAATGTGTGATAAGATTATGGAAAGCGCAGAAGGATTTGGTGCAGAAATGTTAATTACAGCTTGTCCGCTTTGTATGTATAATCTAAATAAGAGCGGAAAACTTCCGGTTGTATATTTTACAAAGATATTGGCGGAAGCCCTTGGAGTTGCGGATGAGGTGAAGGAGGTGCAGGCATAGTGAGTTCTGAAAAGAAACGCGCAGAAGAGATTCGCGAGATCAGTGGCGTGAATCCGTTAAAATGTATGAAATGCGGGAAATGTTCTGCAACATGTCCTTCCTATAATGAAATGGACATCAAACCACACCAGTTTGTATCTTATGTGGTCAATGAAGATATTGAAAGCCTTGTGAATTCAAAATCACTTTGGAAATGTCTTTCCTGTATGGCTTGTGTAGAAAGATGTCCGCGAGATGTAAAACCGGGGAAATTGATCGATGCAGCGCGTCAGCTTGTAGTAAGACAGCGCGGACAAAGTTATCTGACACCGGATGAGATTCCGGAATTACTGGATGAAGATGTTCCGCAGCAGCTTTTGGTTAGCGCATTTCGAAGATACAGGAGGTAAGCCAAGTGCAGAGGATAGGAGTATTTGTCTGCCATTGCGGAAGTAATATTGCCGCAACAGTAGATGTTAATAAAGTAGCAGAGATGGCGCTTATGGAGCCGGGAGTCGTGCATGCGGAAGAGTATCAGTATATGTGCTCGGAAGCAGGGCAGGCAAAGATTGCAGACGCCATTCACGAAAAGAATTTGACAGGAATTGTAGTGTGTTCCTGTTCGCCACGTATGCATGAAGCAACATTTCGTAAAGCTGCCCAGCGTGCGGGGCTAAACCCATATATGGTTGAGATTGCCAATATTCGTGAGCATTGTTCATGGATTCATAAAGATATCGAAGAGGCAACGAAAAAAGCGGTGATTCTTATGAGAGCTGCCGTTGCGAAAGTGAATTTAAATGTACCGCTCAAAGAAGGAGAGAGCCGTGT
Organism: uncultured Lachnospiraceae bacterium; assembly: GCA_900550235.1. Lineage (GTDB taxonomy): Bacteria > Bacillota > Clostridia > Lachnospirales > Lachnospiraceae > Faecalimonas. The sequence continues at coordinate 40,649 of URRQ01000016.1, read as the reverse complement.
AACAAAACGGGCGCTGATCATCGGAGGCGGAATTGCCGGAATTCAGACAGCTCTTGATATTGCAGACGCAGGATATGAAGTGGATATTGTAGAGAAAACACCGAGTATCGGAGGAAGAATGTCACAGTTAGATAAGACGTTCCCGACATTGGATTGTTCCGCATGTATCTTAACGCCGAAGATGGTGGAAGCGGCTGCTCATGAGAAGATTAAGATTTACACGTATAGTGAAGTAGAAAATGTCAGCGGATTCGTAGGAGACTTTACCGTTGATATTCGCAAAAAAGCAAGAAGCGTAGACGCAGATAAGTGTACCGGATGCGGGCTTTGCCAGGAAAAATGTCCATCAAAAAAATCACTCAATGAATTTAACAGAGGTCTGAATACAAGAAGTGCGATTTACACACCTTTTGCTCAGGCCATTCCGAACGTTCCGGTCATTGACCGAGAGGCGTGTATCAAATTCAAAACCGGAAAATGCGGAATCTGTTCCAAAGTCTGTCAGGCAGGAGCCATTGACTATGAGCAGAAAGATGAGATCATTACAGAAAAGTATGGAGCAATTGTTGTTGCTACAGGATTTGATACGATTAAGCTGGATCGATATGATGAGTACGCATACAACCAGAGTAAAGATGTCATCACTTCATTAGAATTGGAACGTGTGATGAATGCGGCAGGACCAACACATGGTCATTTGGAGCGGCTTTCTGACGGAAAAGCTCCGAAGGAAATCGTGTTTATCCAATGTGTAGGAAGCCGTTGTTCGGATGATCGAGGAAAACCATATTGCTCGAAAATCTGTTGTATGTACACTGCAAAACATGCAATGCTCATCCGTGACAAATATCCGGATGTGAATGTGACTGTATTCTATATTGATGTTCGTACACCGGGTAAAAACTTTGATGAGTTTTACCGTAGAGCGGTGGAACAGTATGGTGTGAATTACATCAAAGGTCAGGTCGGAAAAGTAATTCCGCAGCCAAACGGCAAACTTCTTGTGCAGGGTTCTGATCTTTTGGATAATCGACAGATTTTAAAAGAAGCAGATATGGTTGTACTTGCAACGGCGATCGAGCCAAATCCAGATGTGAGAAAGATTGCAACGATGCTGACAGCAAGCATTGATACGAATAACTTTTTGACAGAAGCTCATGCCAAGCTTCGTCCGGTAGAATCACCGACAGCCGGTATTTTCTTATCCGGTGTCTGTCAAGGACCAAAGGATATTCCTGAGACTGTTGCACAGGCAGGAGCCGCAGCAGTGAAGGCAATCGGACTTTTGGCAAAGGATAAGCTGATGACAAACCCATGTACAGCAAAATCCGATGAATTGTTATGTAATGGATGTTCTGCATGCGCAAATGTATGTCCATATGGCGCCATTACTTATGAAAATAAAGAAGTGAACGATCACGGAATCCGTGAGGTTCGAAGAATTGCAGTTGTAAACAATGCGCTTTGTCAAGGATGTGGCGCTTGTACCGTAACATGTCCTTCCGGAGCGATGGATCTGCAAGGCTTCTCAAACAGACAGATTATAGCGGAGGTGGATGCAATATGTCGATAGAAGAAAAGAAAGAATTCAGACCGAAAATTGTAGCGTTCTGCTGTAACTGGTGTAGTTATGCAGGAGCCGATCTTGCAGGAAGCAGCCGTCTTACATATCCGGCGGATGTAAAAATTATCCGTGTGCCATGTTCATGCCGTGTGAATCCGATGTTTATTTTGCGTGCATTTGAAAAAGGCGCAGACGGCGTCATTATGTGTGGGTGTCATCCGGGTGACTGTCACTATAGCACAGGAAATTACTACGCAAGAAGACGTATGACTTTATTATTCTCCATGTTGGATTATATCGGTGTGGAGAACGGCCGTACCCGTGTGGAATGGGTATCCGCAGCAGAGGGTGTAAAATTTTCCGATACAATGAACAGTTTTGTGGAAAAGATTTATTCTCTTGGTGAAAATGTGAGATTGGAGGATTTGAGATGCAAGCAATAATTGACCGTGCAAAAGAACTTTTGAACAATGGCACCGTGGCACGGGTTCTCGGCTGGAAAGCCGGCGACTTGCCTTATAATCCGGAGCCGGCATATTTTGAGACCGAAGAATCGCTGAAAGATTTTGTATATAACGGATTCTGTGGCGCGAACTTAAGTAAATATATGATCGAAGCTTCCAAGTGGGAAGGAAAGACGATGGTTTGTTTAAAACCATGCGACACATACAGTTTTAATCAGCTGCTCAAAGAACACCGTATCGATCGGGAAAAAGCGTATATCGTTGGTGTTGGCTGTAAAGGAAAACTGGACATTGAAAAAATCCGCAGCATGGGAATCAAAGGAATCGAGAGCATCGAAGGTGCAGAATTGACTTCGGATGCAGAGACTCTAACGATCCAAACGATTTACGGAGAAAAAACCTGTGCTTATGCAGACGCTATGTTAGAGCGGTGTCATGTATGCAAAGGAAAAGAACATATGATTTTTGATGAGCTGATCGGAGAATCGAAAGATACAAAAGATGCCGACCGATTTGAGGAAGTCCGAAGAATCGAAGCCATGAGCCCGGAAGAAAAATTTGCATTTTTTCAAAAGGAATTGAGTAAATGTATTCGTTGTAATGCATGCCGAAATGTATGTCCAGCATGCAGTTGCCGGAAATGTGTATTCGACAGCAACAAATTTGACAGCGCACAAAAAGTGAATGTGGATTCTTTTGAAGAAAAAATGTTCCATATCATTCGTGCCTTCCATGTAGCGGGAAGATGCACCGATTGTGGAGAATGCAGTCGCGTATGTCCACAGGGAATTCCGTTACATTTGTTCAACCGCAAATTTATCAAAGATATTGATGAACTGTATGGAGAATATCAGGCAGGAGCAGACGTAGAGTCAAAAGGACCTCTTACTGATTTTACATTTGAAGATGCAGAACCAAGTATTGTAGGAAAGAGAGGATAAGATATGTATAAGATAGCAAAAGAACATCTTTCCGAATTGTTTCAGAAAATAGCAGAAAGTCAAGAACTGTATCTTCCGGTAAAAAATGCAGGACAGACCAATTTTTCAGCATGGACGGAAGATGCAGAGGTAGATCTGGAAACATTAAAAACAGTAAAATCACCGAAGGATGCATTTTTCCCACAAAGTGAGAATCTATATACCGTAAAGCAGGAAGGGAAAAAGCTTCGTGTAGAACCGGAAGCGCTGAAGAGTCAGAATTTTGTTGTGTTTGGCATGAAAGCTTGTGACTTGAAAGGGGTAGAAGTATTGGATCGAGTATTTTTATCAGAACCAATCGATACCTTTTATGCAGCAAGACGAGATCATGGAACGATTGTTGCGCTTGCTTGCCATGAACCGGAAGAATCTTGTTTTTGCAAAGTATTCGGCATTGATGCGGCAAATCCGGCAGCAGATGTGACAACATGGATGATTGAAGGAGAACTTTATTGGAACGCTTTGACGGAAAAAGGAGAAGCGCTTACAGCAGTTGTAAGAGAAATTCTTGTAGATGCAGAGGAAGAAAAAGTAGAGGAAGAAAAAGAAGCGATTCACGAAATCGTGGAAAAGCTTCCATATATGAACCTTTCGTTAGATGGCTGGGGCGGCGATGTGCTGACAGAAAAATTCGACTCCCCACTTTGGGAAGAACTATATAAACCATGCCTCGCATGCGGTACTTGTACTTTTGTCTGTCCGACATGTCAATGCTATGATATCAAAGACTATACTACATCCAATGGAGTGTCCAGATACAGATGTTGGGATTCTTGTATGTATTCTGACTTTACGATGATGGCACATGGAAACAACCGTACGAGTCAGATGCAAAGATTTCGTCAGAGATTTATGCACAAGCTTGTATACTATCCTGCAAACAACGATGGGATGTTTTCTTGTGTAGGCTGTGGACGCTGCGTAGAAAAATGTCCGGCAGCGCTTAACATTGTGAAGGTGATCAAAGCATTTCAGAAGCAGGGAGGAGAAGCGTAATGTGCGAATGTAAATGTCACGAAAACTATACATTGGATACGTTGATTCCTAAGGTGGGAGTTATTACAGATATCCGAGAGGAGACGCCGGATGTAAAAACATTCCGTGTCAATGCGCCGGAAGGCGGAAAACTGTTTGAACATATGCCGGGACAATGTGCAATGCTTTGCGCGCCGGGTGTCAGTGAAGGAATGTTTTCCATTACATCTTCTCCGACGAACAAAGAATATCAGGAATTCAGTATAAAAAAATGTGGTGTCCTTACGGATTATCTCCATAGCCTTGAGGTGGGAGATGAGATTACAGTACGAGGACCATATGGGAACTATTTTCCGGTGGAAACAGAGTTAAAAGGAAAGAACCTTCTGTTTATTGCCGGAGGAATCGGACTTGCGCCGCTTCGTTCTGTAATCAATTACGTATTGGATAATCGAGAAAATTACGGAACTGTGGATATTGTCTATGGTTCTCGATCTGCAGAAGATCTTGTACAACTGAAAGAGATTCAGGAAGTATGGATGCATGAAAAAGATGTGAATGTATACTTGACGATTGACCGTGAACAAGAAGGTTGGGACGGGCATGTAGGATTTGTTCCGAATTATGTAAAAGAATTAGGCTTTGATACAGATAAAACGGCGCTTGTATGCGGACCTCCGATTATGATTAAATTCGTGCTTGCAGGATTGACAGAGTTAGGTTTTACAAATGAACAAGTGTACACAACATTGGAGCTTCGTATGAAATGCGGAGTCGGAAAATGCGGACGTTGCAACATTGGATCAAAATATGTGTGCAAAGACGGACCGGTATTCCGCTTTGATGAAATCGACGAGTTACCAAACGAATATTAGGAGGACGCAAACATGGAAAATATGGTAAATGTATATTTTTTCGGGAAAAGATACAGTGTTCCGGCAGATCTTACCATTATGACTGCGATGGAATATGCTGGCTATGAACTGAAAAGAGGGTGTGGCTGCCGTCATGGTTTTTGTGGGGCATGTGCAACCATTTATAGAATCAAAGGACAAAATGAATTAAAAACATGTCTTGCCTGTCAGACGCAAGTGCAGGAAGGAATGTATGTAGCGAGTATTCCGTTCTTCCCGACAGACAAGAGAACCTATACGATTGATGATATTCGACCGAATCAGCAGATTATGATGGAACTTTATCCGGAAATCTATAGCTGTATCGGATGTAATGCGTGTACAAAGGCGTGTACACAAGATTTAAATGTTATGCAGTACATTGCGTATGCACAAAGAGGCGAGTTTGAAAAATGTGCAGAAGCTTCCTTCGACTGTGTGGGATGCGGATGCTGTACCGTACGTTGTCCGGCAGGAATTTCTCACCCACAGGTAGGACTTCTTGCAAGAAGATTGACCGGAAAGTACATTGCTCCGGAGTCTGAACATTTGAAACAGCGTGTAGAAGAAGTGAATCACGGAGAATATGATGAGCTGATTGAGCAGATCATGCAGAAACCAATTACAGAAATGAAAGAACTTTACAATAATAGAGAGATTGAGAAATAAGGAGGCGCAGAATATGTACACACCATATCCAGAGAATATGATGGAATCTATCAAAAAGGTAGAGGCTACGAGAGCGGAGCGTATGGCTACAGAGCCAAGACGTTTGACAGCAGATGAGAAAGATGCGCTTCTGAAAGAATTCCATCCAGATTATAACCCAAATGCATTTGCAGAGATTGAGGTAGGACCGAACAAAGGCGAGAAAGCGCCGCTTGAGCTTACAAAAATGCTGCATTCTACAAGCCGAATCGCAAAGGAAGAGATTGATCTTACAAAAGTAGATTACGACGTAGATGTGCTTGTGATCGGAGGAGGAGGAGCCGGAGCTTCTTGTGCCATCGAAGCGCACAATGCCGGAGCCAATGTTATGATTGTGACAAAACTTCGTATCGGAGATGCCAACACCATGATGGCAGAAGGCGGAATTCAGGCTGCGGATAAAGAAAATGACTCTCCGGTTCAGCATTATTTAGATGCCTTTGGAGGCGGACATTTCGCGGCAAGACCGGAGCTTGTAAAGCGTCTTGTTATGGAAGCACCGGATGCAATCAAATGGCTGAACGATCTCGGCGTAATGTTTGATAAAGACGAAGACGGACGTATGATCACAACACATGGAGGCGGAACTTCCAGAAAAAGAATGCATGCCTGCAAGGACTATTCCGGTGCAGAAATCATGCGTACAGTCAGAGATGAAGTTGTGAATCTGAAAATTCCGGTCGTGGAATTTACAGCGGCAGTTGAGCTGATCAAAGATGAAAAAGGACAGGTTGCAGGAGCAGTTCTTCAAAATATGGAGACAGGAGATTATCTTGTTGCAAGAGCCAAAACAGTTGTCATTGCAACAGGAGGAGCAGGACGTATGCATTATCAAGGTTTCCCGACTTCTAACCATTATGGAGCAACGGCAGACGGACTTGTAATGGGATACCGTGCAGGAGCGCCTCTTCTTTATCAGGATTCCATTCAGTATCATCCGACAGGAGCGGTATATCCGTCTCAGATTCTTGGTGCGCTCGTGACTGAAAAAGTACGTTCTGTAGGAGCACAGCTTGTAAACGCAGAAGGAGAAGCCTATATTCATCCATTGGAGACACGAGATGTCAATGCATCTGGAGTTATCCGTGAGTGTGAAGAAGGACGCGGAGTGGAAGTCCCAGGCGGTCAAAAAGGAGTATGGCTTGATACGCCGATGATTGAACTGCTTGGTGGAGAAGGAACAATTGAAAAGAGAATTCCAGCAATGTTCCGTATGTACATGAATTATGGAATTGATATGAGAAAAGTTCCAATCCTCATTTATCCGACATTACATTATCAAAACGGTGGACTTGAGATTGATGGAGATGGATTCACAAAAGCAATTCCGAACTTATTGGTTGCGGGAGAAGCAGCGGGAGGAATCCATGGAAAAAATCGTCTCATGGGGAATTCACTTCTTGATGTCATTGTATTTGGTCGTAACGCAGGAAAAAAAGCTGCGGCAAGAGCCAAAGAAATTACACTTGGAACAATGAATATAGATCATGTAAAAGAATATGATGAAGCATTAGAAGCTGCACATTTGGAAACAGGAGATGTATCTCCATTATTGCTTCCGAAATATGCAAGACATGAAAGATAGAAGGAGGGAGTCTTCATGCGAGAAATAGAGGTACAGCAGATTACAGATGTGGTAGAACGATTATGTATCGCAGCCAATCAGTATCTTCCGGAAGACGTACAATGTGCGATTAAGAATTGTCGTGCATGTGAAGAATGGGAAACAGCACAAGGCGTGTTAGATAATATCATTACAAACTTTGAGATTGCAAAAGAAGAAAACGTACCGATTTGTCAGGACACAGGTATGGCTTGCGTATTTCTTGAAATCGGTCAGGACGTGCATATTGTAGGAGAAAATCTTGCAGAAGCAGTTGACGAAGGCGTTCGTCGAGGGTATGATAAAGGATATTTGAGAAAATCTGTTGTAAAAGATCCGGTACGTCGTGGAAACACAGGTGATAACACACCAGCAGTCCTTTATACAGAGATCGTTCCAGGAGAACAGATTAAGATTACAGTAGGACCAAAAGGGTTCGGAAGTGAAAATATGAGTGCAATCCGTATGTTCAAACCTTCTGCGGGACTTCAGGGAATCAAAGATTTTATCATTGAGACAGTAGAGAACGCAGGACCGAATCCATGTCCACCGATGGTTGTCGGTGTGGGAATCGGCGGAACGTTCGATAAAGCGGCGCTGCTCGCAAAGAAAGCGTTGATGCGTCCACTGGATGAACGGAATGCAGATCCATTTTATGCAGATTTGGAAAACGAGATGTTAGAAAAGATCAATGAGCTGGGAATCGGACCGCAAGGATTCGGAGGAAGAACAACAGCGATCGGTCTGAACATTGAGACAATGCCAACACATATTGCAGGAATGCCATGTGCAATCAATATCAATTGTCATGCAACACGTCATAAAACGGAGGTGATTTAGATGGCAGCACGAAAAATTACATTGCCATTAACAGAAGAATTGGCAAAAACACTTCACGCAGGAGACAGCGTGCTTGTGACAGGAACAATCTATACTTCCCGTGATGCAGGACATAAGAGAATGTGCGAAGCTCTCGCAAGAGGCGAAGACCTTCCGTTTGATCCTACAGATGCGACCATCTATTATGTAGGACCAACTCCGGCAAAACCAGGCAAAGTAATCGGTTCAGCAGGCCCTACAACAAGTGGGCGTATGGATGCCTATGCACCGACGATGATGTCCGTAGGTGCAAGGGGAATGATCGGAAAGGGAGCAAGACTTCCGGAAGTGGTGGAAGCCATGAAGAAGTATAGCGGAGTATACTTCGGAGCCATCGGAGGAGCAGGAGCCCTTTTAGCAAAATGTATTAAAAAGGCAGAGCTGATTGCTTATGAGGATTTAGGAGCAGAAGCTCTCCGTAAGCTGTATGTAGAAGATATGCCATTAGTCGTGATTATCGACAGCGAAGGCAATAACCTTTACGAAGAAGGAAGAAAAGCTTACCTTAATCGAAACAAATAGAAAGAAAATATCAAGAAGACGGGAGTCTTTCCCGTCTTCTTGTATACGAGGAGAAATTCATATGTTACAAGTCAAGCGCCCTATGTCACAATCATATATCGTAGGTCTTCTTTTGGCATTTGCCGGAGGATATTTGGATGTATACACGTATGTATGCCGTGGCGGGGTGTTTGCCAATGCACAAACCGGCAATATGGTGCTTTTGGCGATCAGCGTCGCGGAAAGTGATTTCGGAAAAGTATTCAAATATCTGCTTACTATTTTAGCATTTATGCTAGGAATTCTTGTGACAGAGCTCGTAAAATCCAGATATCGGTATAATACGGCAATTCATTGGAGACAGATTGTAATTGCTTTGGAATTTATCGTGCTTCTTATCATTGCATTTGTGCCTTCGGGAGTGCAGGATGATCTTGTAAATATTGCAGTTGCTTTTGTCTGTTCCATGCAGGTAGAAAGTTTTCGGAAATTCGAAGGGAAAAGCGCGTATGCCACGACCATGTGTACAGGAAATCTTCGTTCAGCCACAGAACATCTGTTTTTCTCCGGGCTAAATAAAAACAAAGAAGAAAGAAATACAAGTCTGAAATACTACGGTATTATTGCAATATTTATTGTAGGTGCATTTGTTTCCATGAAGGTGAGCCAAAGTGTAGGAGAAAAATCCATTCTTGTTGCATGCTTTTTATTATTTATAGTATTCAGTATGATGTATATACCAAGCGAACAACAGTTATCTCAATAGACAGCAAGTGAAGGAGAGTACAGTCACCATGGAACGAGATATGACAGTTGGAAGTCCAACAAAAATGATTTTGAATTTTACATTTCCGATTTTTCTTGGAAATGTGTTTCAACAGTTTTACAATATGGCAGATACGATCATTGTCGGGAAATTTGTGGGAGCAAAAGCTTTGGCAGCAGTTGGCTCTACCGGGACGATCATGTTTTTGATCATCGGGTTTCTGACCGGTCTGACTGCAGGGTTTACCGTACCGACGTCACAGAAGTTCGGAGCGGGAGATATGAAAGCAATGCGAAAAACGGTGGGTTCAGCAATCATACTGTCCGCCGTTGTTTCGATTGTGATGACGATAGTCAGCATGCTGGGAATGCGAGGACTTTTAAAACTTATGCACACGCCGGATGATATTTTTCGGGAGGCTTATTCCTATATTATGGTAATCTGTGCGGGAATCTTTGCACAAGTATTATATAACCTTCTTGCCAGCATCTTAAGAGCGCTTGGCAACAGCAAGACGCCGCTTTATTTTTTGATTCTTGCAGCGGGGCTAAATGTGGTATTGGATCTTGTGTTTATCATTGGGGTTCATATGGGAGCCGCAGGCGCGGCTTATGCAACGGTTGTAGCGCAAGGTGTGTCCGGCTTGTTATGTCTGCTCTATATTATAAAAAAAGTACCGATTCTTCATCTGACGAAAGATGACTGGAGTTTGGACAGTACTTTGGTGAAAATCCAGCTTGGAGTCGGTTTCCCGATGGCGCTTCAATATTCGATTACAGCAATAGGATCCATGATGATGCAAGCGGCATTGAATCTTCTTGGATCACTTGCTATCGCAGGCTTCACAGCCGGAAGTAAGATTGAGCAGCTTGTAACACAGGCTTATGTGGCGCTTGGAACTACGATGGCAACGTATTGTGCACAGAATACGGGCGCAGGCAAAGTAGATCGAATTCGGAAAGGCTTTCGTAGCAGTACAAGTATCGGAATTGTCTACTCGGTGGCAGCGGGAGCGGTGATCATGTTTGTCGGAAAATATCTCACTCCGCTATTTCTCTCGGAAAATATTACAGAAATCATGAATTATGTGGATATTTATTTGAAATGTGTAGGGGCATTTTTTATTCCACTAACGATTGTGAATGTGTACCGCAATGGAATTCAAGGGATGGGATATGGGATTCTTCCGATGATGGCCGGAGTTGCAGAACTAATTGGACGAGGTGTGGTTGCAATTATTGCGGCGCGATACCATAGTTACCTTGGCGTATGTATGGCAAGTCCGATGGCGTGGATTTTGGCAAGCGGACTTCTGCTTGTGATGTATGCCCATGTGATTCGGCAAAGCGAAAAACGATTTGCAAATTATAAATAATAAAAAAGCTTCGGTGTTCATAAAATAAAATGATAAGAACATCGGAGTTTTTTTGTTATGCAGTTTTTACTAACTCTATCAGATTTTATTGTGCCGGCAGTGATTCTTGGAATTGTGATGCACGGCATTTGTCAAAATGTGAATGTGTATGATGAATTTATCAAAGGAGCAAGAAAAGGATTTCTTACGGTAATAAAAATCATGCCTACTCTAATCGGACTTATGGTAGCGGTGGGGATTTTGCGGGCATCCGGTTTCCTTGAATTCATCGGAAAATGTATTGGACAATTCACATCCTATATTGGATTTCCGGGCGAATTGGTACCTCTTACGATTGTAAAAATGTTCTCTTCCTCCGCAGCAACAGGACTTGTACTCGATATCTTCAAGCAATATGGAACAGATTCACGACTCGGTCTTATTGCCTCCATTTCCATGTGCTGTACGGAAACAATCTTTTACACGATGAGTGTTTATTTTATGGCTGCCAATGTTAAAAAGACGCGTTATACACTTGCCGGAGCCTTGATTGCAACAGGTGCAGGATTGATAGCAAGCGTGGTATTGGCGAAATTGATGATAGGGTAAAAGTTCATTTTGATATTTTATGAATAAATAAGACTGCGGGACATAAGATCAAAAGCCGTCTTATGCCCCACAGTTGGAATAATTCTATGTGCAGGATTTGAGAACATATTTTCTTACGATTGGAAAAGGCGCCGGTCCCACATCTAACACAGCCTTATGAAATTCCTTTTGTGAAAACGCATCTCCAAGCTGATTGGCAACTTCTTTTTTTAATTCCAATAATTCCACATAGCCAACATAATATTTAAGATAATTGGCGGGATCCGAAATAATGAGTTCATAAATTTCCTGGATTACCTTAGTATCATTAATTCCATAAGTGGAAAAGAATCTGATCGTGTCGGTTAGTGTCCAACCATCATAATGGATTCCGATATCTGCGAAGGCGTAGAGTCCTAAAAGAAGGGAACTGTTTTTTTGAGCAAGTGCGGCGTCTTTTTTAGAAAGAGGGGCGAGGTAATAAGAACACATTTCCGCATAGGTAGCCCAGCCTTCCGTGTAACCTCCGAAATTCAAAATACTTCGAAGAGGATCCGGGTTTTGCTCTGAAAAATATGTTGTTTGGTACAGATGTCCCGGATAACCTTCATGAGCAAGTGTTGTAAATAATTTCAATCCTTCCATTGTATGGGCGCGGTTGATGTAAATGGTATTTTCAATAGAATGGTCGATGCAAGGAATAAGGTAAAAAGCCGGACTCAAGTAGGACTCCATGGATTTGGGTACATATTTTACTTCCGTGTTGACATCGGCGGGTTGTGGGAAAGCAGGAGTTATTTTGGTTTCTAAATTTTTCAAAATCTGCTCAGGTGTTTGCTCGAAAGAACAGTTGGGCAGAACGGAGGTTTCCATGAGAATTCCGAGAGAAGCAATATCTGCCTGCATTTGTTGCTGAATCAGTTTCTTTAATTCGGGGATATTTCGGGAGGAACCGGTTTCTTTTTGAGCAAGATATTCATAATACTTTTTCCCGTTGTGAAGGCGACATACGCCGGCCAGTTCGCCACCTGCTCCTTTTAAATCTTCTAAAGCTGAAATCAGAGAATTATAAGCAGGAAGAAAAGCGTCTTGAATCACAGTTTCGTTTCGTTGGATATATGAATCTCGTTGTACTTCCGTTAGATTTTCTACAGAGGATAGACGATCTTTAAAAGTAGTGTACATATAATGAGATTTCCCCATATGTAAAAGAGAAGAGCATTGCTCAATAACCGTGTCTACAATTTTATCAGGAAGAAAAAGTCCCTTTTCTGCTTTTTCTTTTTCCAGATCAATCAATGATTTAAAAAATTCGGGAGTAGTTTCCAAAAGGTTTAAGTATGTTTCAATATCCTGTGTGTTTTTGAAATGATATTCTGCCAGAAGAACCGGAAGTTGTGCCTGTATTCCGGTAATGGGACTCAACGGTTCGTCGTAGAGAAGATATGAAGTGCCGTTTGCTGCAGTCTGAAGATAGGAACTCAGGATGTCGTAAGTAAGTTTGCTTTTTTCTGACAAAGCGCGGTAAGAGAATGCTTCAAGCGACGCCTGACAATTTTCAATAGAAGCCTTGGAGGCGGCAGGGTTTGCAGAAAAAGAGCCAAAGGTGACCGGAATGTTTGTGATACCGTATTTTTTGGGGTTTTGTAAAGTAAAATGAAGATTTAATGTACTGGAAGCAGCTTCTTCACGGAAAAGAGCCGATGTGAATGCACAAAATGCATCGTCTGTCGATGTTTCTTTTGCTGAAGGAAAATAGCCGGAAAAAAATACAATACAAAGATAAGCAAGAAGTACAATGAAAATCAGACAGAAACCTTTGAAACGCTGTTTGATATGTGATTTGACTGAAGAGAGGTTCATATAGACCTCCTGATTGTTTTGGATTATTTTATGTCACAGGATTTGAAGATAGAACATGGCGAGAAAAATCAGATAATTTAAGTGATAAAATAAAAAAGAAAAAATACATAAAAATATTATAAGAAAAGTATTGACAAAACAAGGGTTGGATGTTATTATAAAGACAACAAAAAGAACCGAAGAGAAGAACAAAATAATCCGAAAAGGAGATGAAAGATTCAAGAAGTAAGAAAAAGTAATTTCTGACGAGAAAGGAAATTAGAGAAGTTTCAAATATAATAAGAAAATATTTATATAAGAAATGGAATCTGAAAAAAGGATTAGAAGTTTTCAAGTAAGAGAATGAAAGTTTATCTTTTAGGTTAGAAATAAAAAAGAAAAGGAGAACAAACCATTGGACAAAGCAGAATCATAAATAGCTGTTATAATTATAGAAAATAATTATAACAGCTATTTAATTGCGTTTGAAATTATAATTGCCTGATTCTGTTTTGCAAAACAGGTCCAATAATGAGAGCAACAATGATTTTCAAAAAATCGCCAGGAAGATAAGGAAGAACTCCGGCTGCCAAACCTTGTATAAAAGTTAAGTCCATTTGCATGGAAAGCCATGCAGTTCCGAAAAAATAGGTGACGGCTGTTCCGAGCAGGAGTCCAAAAGCAGAGAAAAGTGTTTTTCCTTTTGAAAAATTGTTTATATTTCCTCCGATTATAATAAGAAAAAGATATCCGATCATATATCCTCCTGTTGGTCCGAAGAGGCGCCCAATTCCACCGCTAAAACCAGAGAATACGGGAAGTCCTACAAAGCCTAACAAAAGATACAGTATACAACTGATTGTTCCAAGTTTAGGACCCAGGATAAAAATATCCAAATAGAGAACAAAGGTTGCCAATGAAATGGGAACCGGACTGAATGGAAGAGGGATAGAAAATGGAGCGATCAGACAGAGCACTGCGGTCATAAGTGCAGTAACTGTCAGTTGCTTAGTATGAGGAATGGTTACGTTTTGATTATTCATGATACAAACTCCTAATTGTAGATCGTAAGGTTAATAAAGTACCTGTTCATTATAAAAAAGATGCGATTTATTGTCAAACAACTATTTTTCTCCATTGTTATTCACGACAGAAAAAGACTGAAAATTCAGATAATAATTGTATAGTAAGATAGAAGAGAAATTATACATATAAAAAATAGAAAAAGTGTTGACAAATAAAAACGGTAGTGTTATTATAAATTCAACAAAAACAATAAGATTATTTGAATAGAACAAATAAGAAAGAAGGAGGCTTAATCCAATGGACACAACAGAATACAGCGTTCAATATATCGGTGGTATGGCAAATGGTTCCTACGAAAAGAGCCTTAACTATATAAGATAACCGGTAAAGAATAAAAACAAATGATAAATAGATTCGGAGAAGAATGATAACCGGATATAAGAATTGTAAAGATTCGTATTTGCAGATATATTGAATGTAATTACTAGTACCACACAAATTCAAAGTATTAATAGATGTGTAAAGAAACATCTCATTAATTATCTGATTTATAAACAGAATATAAGATATAGTTATAGAAAGAATAACCAAAAAGGTTATAGATAAAATAATTAAAACTTATATTTACAAAAGATAAATATTGATATTGAAAAATTCAACTTTGAATTTAAACTTACATTAGGCGTATAGGAACATAGAATCAAATCCCTCCGGAACTAATAAATACAAAAGAAAACTAAATAAGCGGACAGCCCTTATAGTTAAGAAAATTATAAGGGCTGTTTTTTTTGACATTGACAAAGCTATGTGTTAAACTAGAAAAGTATAAATTTAACTATTGTTACGAAAAGTTAAAAAATAATTAATAGAGGTGACAAAACATTGGATAAGTACGAATATCGTGTCAAAACAGAGCAGATGCTCGATTACATGGAGAAGAAGCAGTACAAAAAGGCAATGGAAATAGCAGATACTATCGATTGGAGAAGAGTAAAGAATTCTACAATGCTTAGTACAGTAAGTGAAATATATGAATGCAACGGGGAGAATCAGAAAAGTAGAGACATTTTGTTCATTGCATATGACCGCGCTCCAGAAAGTAGGAAAATTGTATATCGTTTAGGAACGTTGGCCGTTAAGTTACAAGATTTGCAGGAAGCAGAAGATTGCTATGAAGAATTTGTAAAAGTAGCGCCAAAAGATCCGAACAGATATATTTTAAAATACAAAATCTTAAAAGCGCAGAATGCTCCAATTGGAAAACAGATTGAGGCGTTGGTAGAGTTTAAAAAAGTAGAATATGTGGAAAAATGGGCATATGAGCTTGCAAAATTGTATAATGATGCAGGAATGGTGTCAGAGTGTCTGGAAGAATGTGATGATCTCATTTTGTGGTTTAGTGAAGGAAAATATGTGTTGGAAGCGATGAAACTGAAAATGCAATATAAACCATTGACTCCATTACAGCAGGAAAAATATAACATTTGTGTTGAGAATGAAACAAAGGCACAATTCCAGTTTGAGGATAATGGTCAGGAAGAAATGAGAGAATTGACTCCGACTGAAGGAGAGGATCTTGGAAAGACACAACTTTTTGTAATGCCAGGGAAAAATGAACAAGAAGAAGTGACAAAGGAAGAAGTTGTAGAACAGGAAGAGATTACAGAGCCTGTGGAAGAAGAGAATACAGTGTCAGAAACTTCTGAAAAACAAGAGGAAGAAGTCGACGGAGAAGAAGGCGAAGTTACAGAGGAGACAGAAACTTTTGGTACCGGAAGTAAGATCATTCAGACTACTGTGGCAGGAGCAACATTGGCGGAAGCGCTTGCCAAAGGTTTTGCGGCAGCAACAGAGCAGGAAACAAGTGAGCCGGAAGAGGAAGTTTGGTCGGAAAATACTTCAGAAGAAATTGTAGAAGATTATGTAACGGAAGAGCCAGAAGAAAGTATAATGCCAGAGGAGGCACCAATGACAGCACAAGAAAAAATAGAAGGAATTTTGCAGAATTGGGAAGAAAAACAAAGAGAAGTTGAGCAGCAGATTGCAGAAAAGAAGAAGCAGGCTGAGGCAGAAAAAGCAGCTCGTGAAGAGAAACAACAGCGTGAGAATATGTTCAATACAGCTCCGATTATTCCAGATGATATTCAAAAACTTTTGGATGACTTGGAAAATGGAATTTTGGATAGCGATTTGAATGAAGAGGAAGAAGTTGTAGAAACGGAATCTAAATTCTATGAAGAAAAGTTTGAAGACGATGATTTCGATGAAGATGACTTTGACGAAGAAGAATTTGAAGACGAAGATGACTTCGATGAAGAAGAGTTTGAAGACGAAGATGACTTCGACGAGGAAGAGTTTGAAGACGAAGATGACTTCGATGAGGAAGACTTTGAAGACGAAGATGACTTCGACGAGGAAGACTTTGAAGACGAAGATGATTTCGACGAGGAAGAATTTGAAGACGAAGACGACTTTAATGAAGAAGAGTTTGAAGAAGATGACTTCGACGAGGAAGAGTTTGAAGATGAAGATGACTTCGATGAAGAAGATTTCGATGAAGATGATTTTGACGAGGAAGACTTTGATGAGCTTGTAGAAGATGAAGACTTCTTAGCGGAGGAATTTGAGATTCCGGAAGATGACGAGGAAGAAGAATTAGAAGAAGCGGAAGAAATCGTTGAGGAGCCTGAACGAGAAAAATCAGCGTTAGAAAAATTAGAAGAAGAGATTGCAGCCGAAGAACAGAATGTGTCGCCGGGTGGAGTATCATTTGATACAGGATTTGTCGTGCAAGGACGATATGATTTGGATGTACAAAGTGAAGTGGGAATCAAAGCCGGCTTAACTGAAGAACAGAAAAAACTATTTTCTTACTTTGTTCCGGTTAGAGGAATGAGTGAGCAAATCGTAGAAGTTTTGGAAAGCGATAAGAAATGTAAATCAAGATACGGAACATCACGTACAGGAAACATTTTGATTGTAGGGCGTCCAGGTACAGGTAAAACAGTACTCGCTGTAAATGTTGTGAAAGCAATTCAAAAAGATAGAAAATTAAAACAAGGTAAAGTTGCAATTGTAACAGGAGATGCTTTGAACAAAAAAGAACTTTCAAGTATTATCAATAAGTTAAAGGGCGGCGCTCTTATTATCGAAAAAGCGGGTAAGATGAATACAAGAACTGTTCGAGAATTGAATGATCTTATGGAAGAACAGACAGGAGAGTTATTGTTTGTCTTAGAAGAGCAAAGAAAACCTTTGGAAAAAATGCTTTCTGCCAATCCGGAATTCAGACGTAAGTTTACATCGAAACTGGAATTGCCAATCTTTATCAATGACGAGCTTGTAACATTTGGTCAGACATATGCGAAAGAAAATGGATATAAAATTGATGAGATGGGTATTTTGGCTCTGTATAGTCGTATTGATATCCTTCAAAAAGAAGACCATGCAGTTACTGTTGCAGAAGTAAAAAATATTATGGATGAAGCGATTGATAAAGCTCAAAGAGCAAATGTGAAGCATTTGATGAAACGTGTATTTGGAAAACGTACAGATAATGCAGATCGTGTTATCCTAACAGAGCATGATTTTAAATAATGTTTACAAAGAAAGGGGGTAAAACCCCTTTCTTTTTATGCATTTCTAAAGTATAATAGGGCATATATAGAGCATATGGGAAGGTGAATATATGGGAACTACAAAGAAAACCTATTCATACGAAATCGGTGAATTAGACCATTATTTATTTGGCCAAGGAAATCATTATGAAATTTATAAGAAATTAGGGGCACATAAGGCTAAAAAAGGAAAGACAGAGGGAGTTTACTTTGCGGTGTGGGCTCCACATGCGGAATCAGTATCAGTTGTCGGAGAATTTAACAACTGGGATAAGGAAAAGAATCCGATGGAGAGAACAGAGCCTTTGGGAATTTATACATGTTTTGTTCCCAAAGTAAAGGAAGGCATGCTGTATAAATTCTGTATCGAAACGTACTCTGGGCAATTTATTTATAAGACAGATCCATTTGGCAACAGTTTTGAGATGAGACCAGGAACGGCAGCGAAAGTTACGGATATCAGTAATTTGAAGTGGACAGATCAAGATTGGATGGAGAAGAGAAAAGAATGGAACCATAAGGAAAATCCGGTTTCCATCTACGAAGTACATATGGGTTCATGGAAACGCCATGCGGGTTGCAATGAAGATGATGGATTCTATACATATCGGGAATTTGCAGATGAAGTTGTAAAATATATGAAAGATATGGGATATACTCATATTGAACTTATGGGAATTGCAGAATATCCGTTTGACGGTTCTTGGGGATATCAGGTGACAGGTTACTATGCACCGACATCACGTTATGGAACACCGGAAGATTTTGCGTATATGATTAATAAGTTCCATAAGAATAAGATTGGAGTTATTTTGGATTGGGTACCGGCACATTTTCCAAGAGATGCCCATGGATTGGCTGATTTTGACGGAACACCATTGTTTGAATATGCAGATCCAAGAAAAGGGGAACATCCGGATTGGGGAACAAAGATTTTTGACTATGGAAAATCAGAAGTTCGTAATTTCTTAATTGCCAATGCGTTATTTTGGATTGAACATTTCCACATTGACGGCCTGCGCGTAGATGCGGTTGCATCAATGTTATATTTAGATTATGGAAAACAAGACGGACAATGGGTTGCAAACAAATATGGCGGAAATCAGAATTTGGAAGCCATTGAATTCTTTAAACATCTGAATTCGGTTGTGCTTGGAAGAAACCATGGAACGCTTATGATCGCAGAAGAATCTACAGCGTGGCCAAGAGTGACGGATAAGCCGGAGAATGATGGTCTTGGATTTAGTTTAAAATGGAATATGGGTTGGATGCATGATTTTACAGAATATATGAAATTAGATCCATACTTTAGAAAACCGAACCATCATCTTATGACATTCGCTATGTCTTACGCGTATAGTGAAAATTATGTGCTTGTATTGTCGCATGATGAGGTCGTGCATTTGAAATGCTCTATGCTGAATAAGATGCCGGGACTTGGATTTGATAAATTCGCAAACTTAAAAGTCGGATATGCATTTATGATGGGACATCCGGGCAAGAAATTGTTGTTCATGGGACAAGATTTTGCACAGCTTCGTGAATGGAGCGAGAAAAGAGAACTTGATTGGTTCTTGCTTGCGGAAGATAACCATCAGGCGATCCAGAACTTTACAAGAGATTTGTTGAAACTGTATCGCAAGAATAAAGCGATGTATGAGTGCGACAATGATCCGGCGGGATTTGAGTGGATCAATCCGAACGATGCGGATAGAAGTATTTATAGCTTTGTAAGACATTCTAGAGATGGTAAGAAGAATCTGTTGTTTGTATGCAACTTTACACCGATGGAACGATCAGATTACCGTGTAGGTGTTCCGCGAAGAAAACAGTACAAGCTTGTTCTGAATAGTGATGAAAAACAATATGGAGGAACAGGCGCTGAAAGACCGAAGGTGTATAAAGCTACAAAGAGTGAATGTGACGGAAGAGATTATTCTTTTGCATACTCACTACCGGCATATGGAGTTGCGGTATTTGAATTTTAAAAAATAAAATAAAAGCTATAAAAATAGTGTACCTTAGAGCTGAATATTACAAAGCTTTATGGTACACTATTTTTAAATTGCGTTTTAACCTTCTGTATGCTAGACTAATTATATTCACTTGAAGTCTTCAAGTATTTGTAACAATTCATTTTTCTGAAGAACATTTCGAGGGGATTCCCTAGAATTTTCAGCAGAGCAATTTTGATATTTCCGGGGAAAATCTTGATATTCCCAGGTGTATTTTCTATACTATAATTATATAGATACTCCTTTTTTCGCGGAAATATCCAAAAGAAAAGGAGGACATTGTATGGAACTAAAAGAAAACAGAGAATGTAAGAACAGTGTATTTGTGGATTTGTTTTATGAGGACGAAACTGCAGAAGAGAATGATATCGCGCTCTATAATGCACTACATGATGAGCCGCTCCCACCGGGAACAAAGGTAGAAAAGATTCGGGTTCACAATGAGCTTTATATGAATTTTAAGAATGATGTATCGTTTGGAATCGGAGGAAAACTTCTGGTGTTCGCAGAACATCAGTCTACCGTAAATGAAAATATGCCTTTGCGGAGCTTATTATATCTCGGAAGAGCCTATGAGCAGCTTGTTCCGGTTCGGAAACGATATCGGAAGAGAAGGGTTCCGATTCCAAAACCGGAAATCTATACCTTTTATAATGGAAAAGAGAAATGGGAGAAAGAAAAGATATTGAAGCTTTCGGACGCATTTATTATGAAGGATCCGAATCCGGCAGTAGAACTGAAAGTGAAGGTGATCAATATCAATCCGGATCAGAATCATGAGGTGTTGGATCGCTGTAAGGTACTGAAGGAATATAGTATTTTTGTGGATACGATTCGAAAGTATCAGGAGGCGGGAGAAGAGGAACCGTATCGAAAAGCGATTGAAGAGTGTATAGAGAATGATGTTCTTGCAGACTATCTCAGGAAAAAGGGAAGTGAGGTTGTCAATATGTTGATGTCGGAATATAACTATGAAGATGATATTGCAGAACAGAGAGAAGAAGCATATGAGGAGGGGAAGAAGGCTGGAAAGGAATTAGGAATTAGTGAAGGAGAAGAGCGTTATAGTAAGCTTTTGATTAAACTTACAGAAGAAGGGAAGACGGACGAGATATTGAAAGTAGCGAGGAATTCTGAATTTCGGGAGAAGCTTTATAAAGAATATGGTCTATAAATTACAGGTTTTCGAAAGTATCGGGAGACAGGAGAAGAGGCATATGTGAAAGGCAAGAAGTTGGGAATTGCAAAAAGATATATATGGAAAGCATTGATAAGATATAAAAAACAAGATATAATTATATCGTAAAAATGATATGTGAATCAATTGATATGAAAGGGTGAATGAAATGATTATTAAGGCTTCGGCAACACTTAGAAATGATTATTCTTCTATTTCTAATCTTGCAAGAAAAACTAGTGAACCTATCTATATTACAAAAAATGGTGAGGGCGACGGTGTATTTATGAATATTGATGCCTTTGAGAAAAGGGAACAGGCATTAGAACTCCGTGCAAAAATTATACAGGCAGAAGAAGAACGGTTAAGCGGAGCAAAGACAAGAAGTATCTCCGAAGCAAGAAAGGAATTGAAAGAACGTGCAGGAACAATATGAAGTAGAGATTCTTCCTACTGCGTGGGAAGATTTGAAGAAAATTGAAGATTATTATCTGCTTCGATTTGGTGTGGAATCGGCAATGAAAGTTACAGAACAGATTTTGGACAGTATTGAGCGATTAGAGAGTTTTCCAGACTCCGGTTCTTTGACACCGGACAGATGGCTGAATAAGCAAGGATATCGAATGGTTATATCTGAAAGGTATGTTTCCATATATCGACAGATAGGAAAAGCCGTTTATGTGTACCATATTGCAGACACACAGACAGAGTATACAAAGTTGTTCTCTTAGACAAAGCTAAATAAGAATTAGAGAGATATATGAAAGAAGAGCGTATATACTTCAAATCAGTCCGTTGTATTAGTAGACCCAGCACAAGGATGTACAGGAGGAACATATCCGTTATATAAGTTAATTAATGGAACAAGTATTCAATCTGGAATAGGATATTATGATAATTCGTGGACCTTTTAAGTTTTAGGCTGGAGGTGGCAAAGATGAAAAAGAAGTGTTTAATTTTATTGAGTCTGTTGTTGATTGTAATGGGAAATATGGTTGTTTTTGCGGCAGATGGAGTGGATCAGAGAGAAGAAACCTTAATGGAGAGCGAAGCATATCAGGACATAAAGAAGGAAGAGACATATGTGAAGGAAAGCATTGCTACATTGCTCTATGAGGACAATAGTGAAGCGATTCCGCAAGATTTTAATCCGGTTCTTCAATATGATCGCGCAGAAAAAGTTTATATTGATACGGGAATTGAGAAGCAGAAAACCGTAAAAGAGGAAGAGATTCGTGACTTCTTAAATAAGTGCAATTATGTTTGGATAATTCTGGCAGAAGTAGATGGGAAAAATATACAAGTAACTGCGGGGAAAGGACAACCGCTTGATCCGGAAAGAAGCAAAGAATTAACGGAAGAAGAGCGTGAGAAGATTGCAGAAAATGAAGGAAAGTGGGAGATTACAGAAGTAGCGGTCCGTGAAATGGAGCCATATGCGAGACAAATGGAAAAGATGTCGGATATAGCAGATGAATATGTTCTTGTGGGAGGTATTCCGGGGTTAAGAATGCCAATTGCAATTGGATTTAAAGATCAAGAGGCGAAGTATTGGATTGAATTAGGATATCAATATGAAATACTGGAAGAGATGCCAAATACAAAAACTGCTCAAGACGGAATTTTCGATTATGGTGAGGTGAAAAGCAGATTAGAGGAGTATGAGAGCGATCCGAACGTATTAGGCGGCGGGCAATCTGACGAGATTGAAGAAAATAATAAAATAGTTTGGATTGGCGGTATAACGGCTTGTGTTATTATAGGAATCGTGTTGATATATTTTATGAAGCGAAGAGCGAATAACAGATAAGTATAAAAGGCTGAAGAGAAGTCCTGTGAGGAGATTCTTTTCAACCTTGTTTTTAGCGTCTTGCCTTTATAACTTTTAATCTTGTAAATTCTTCCCTTTCTTTTTCTTCCAGTGCATTTGTGATCGTATACACCAGATTTGTGTAGGTTGGAATGGTGATATTTTTCAGAGCGTTGGCTCTTTTCTGTGTTTTCTTGATATTCGTTGCAAGCCGATAGGCGGAGGTTTCCACCATGGAAAGTCGAATGGTCAGCTCTTTCACCTGCTGGAATGCTTCTCGTGCTTTATCGAGAGATTCCTTTGTCGTGGAGAAAGAGTTAGTCGGCATCTTAGCATCTGGCGTGTAGGTGACGAGAGGAATCTCGGTGCCCATGATGCTTCGGCTTTTGATACGAATAGAGTCTTCGATCGGCACGGTATAAGCAATCTGGGAGACGGTGTTGATTCCGTTCTCGATATTTGCCCGTTGAAGACATTCGTAAGCGTAAGTAAATGTTGTATCAATCTGTTCTTGAATGTCTTTTGCCTGCTCGATCAAGTCCATGAGCTCACGGATGAGGATGTTTCGTTTCTTATCCATAAGCTCAAAGCCTTGTTTTGCTAAGGAAAGGGAGTTTTTTGCAAGTATTAAGTTTCCTTTTGTTGGAAATGAACGTGGATCCATAACAGCCCTTCCTTTCTATTTTTCTGTTGTTTCTGCAGGATAGAATTGTTCCAAAATCTTCGTATCGATTCGGTCAAGTTCTTCTCTAGGAAGCATTTTTAGCAGCTCCCAACCCAGGTCTAATGTCTCTTCCATCGTACGATTTTCTTCCATTCCCTGACCGATGTAACGTTCTTCGAAAGCTTTTCCGAAGGCAAGATATTTCTTGTCGATTGGTGAAAGCTCATCTTCACCGATGACAGAAGCTAAGTTTCTTGCTTCTCCTACTTTGGCGTAAGCAGAGAATAGCTGATTGGCAAGATCCTGGTGATCGATTCTTGTGTAGCCTTCTCCGATACCGTCTTTCATAAGACGAGAAAGAGATGGAAGAATGTTGATCGGTGGATATACAGATTGTCCGTGCAGGTTTCGATCCAATACGATCTGTCCTTCTGTAATGTATCCTGTTAAGTCCGGAATCGGATGAGTGATATCATCGTTTGGCATCGTTAAGATCGGAAGCTGGGTTACGGAACCTTTCGCTCCTGCTACGATACCGGCGCGCTCATAAATGGTTGCAAGTTCGCTGTACAAGTATCCAGGGAAACCTTTACGGCTTGGGATTTCTCCTTTGGAAGAAGATACCTCACGCATGGCTTCGGCAAAAGAAGTCATGTCGGTTAAAATAACGAGAATATGCATTCCTTTTTCAAATGCAAGGTACTCCGCTACCGTAAGAGCGACCTTTGGCGTGATGAGTCGTTCAACAACCGGATCGTTTGCCAGGTTTAGGAACATGGCAACGTGATCGGAGACACCGCTTTCTTCGAAGGTGCGGCGGAAGAAGTCAGCTACATCATGCTTGACTCCCATAGCGCCAAACACGATGGCGAATTCTTCGCCAGAGTTTTCACCAAGGGAAGCCTGTTTTACGATCTGTGCGGCAAGCTGATCGTGTGGAAGACCGTTTCCGGAGAAAATCGGAAGCTTCTGTCCACGAATCAATGTGGTAAGTCCGTCAATGGCGGAGATACCGGTACGGATATAATTACGAGGATATTCTCGTTTTACAGGGTTCAATGGAAGTCCATTGACATCGCGTTTCAATGTGGATGTGATCGGTCCCAAGTTATCGATCGGTTGACCGATTCCGTTGAAGGTACGTCCCAGCATATCCGGAGAAAGTGCGATTTCCATCGGGTGTCCTGTTAATTTGGTGTGGGTATTGAGAAGGGACATATTTTCTGTTCCTTCAAACACCTGAATGATGGCCTTGTCTTCGTAGATTTCTACGATACGGCCGAGTTTTCGTTCTGTTTTGTCCACAACAAATTCTACGATTTCATCATAGAATGCGTCTTGAACGCCCTCTAGCGCGATCAGAGGGCCGTTGATATTACTTAAGCCTAAATATTCAATTGACATCACAAGCTCCTCCTTATGCGTTTCGTTCCATGACGCGGTCATAGAATGCGTCAATGTCTTTGATATAATCGTCAAACAGTTCTAATTTATCATTAGGCACGTCATATTTCATGGCGATGACATGCTCGAAAATATTTTCCTCTTTCAATACAGAAATCGGCATATTCATTGTAATGAGCTCTTTGGATTTCTGATAAAGATGAAGAATCACTTCCATCATCTTGAATTGTTTTTCCAAGGAGACGCAAGTATCATCTTTATGGAAAGCATTTTGTTGTAAAAATCCAAGTCGGATGACTTTGGCAATTTCTAATACTAATTTTTGATCGTCCGGAAGAACATCGCTTCCGATCAGTTTTACGATTTCCATTAAGCTGCTTTCTTGATTCAAAAGCGCCATCAAGCGATTGCGGTCATCTACGAATTTTGGAGAAATGTGTTCGTTGTACCAAGGCGCTAAATCCAACAAGTATTCGCTGTAGCTTGTGAGCCAGTGAATGGCCGGAAAATGTCTGGAGTAAGCAAGGCTTTTATCCAATCCCCAGAAACAGCGAACGAAACGTTTCGTATTCTGAGTAACCGGTTCGGAAAAATCGCCGCCCTGTGGGGAGACCGCTCCGATGATAGAAACAGAACCGTCTGTGCCGTTTAAGTTATGCATCATTCCGGCACGTTCATAGAATGCGGAGAGGCGAGATGCAAGGTATGCAGGGAAGCCTTCTTCCGCAGGCATTTCTTCCAAACGTCCGGACAACTCACGAAGAGCCTCTGCCCAACGAGAAGTAGAATCTGCCATGATTGCCACATCATATCCCATGTCGCGGTAATATTCAGCAAGAGTCAGTCCGGTGTAAATGCTTGCTTCACGGGCAGCTACCGGCATGTTGGAGGTGTTGGCGATCAATGTCGTGCGATCCATAAGAGGATTGCCGGATTTCGGGTCGATAAGTTTCGTGAATTCTTCCAATACCTGTGTCATTTCGTTTCCACGTTCCCCACAACCGATGTAGATGATGATATCAGCATCGGACCATTTGGCGATCTGGTGCTGAGTCATTGTTTTTCCGGTACCGAATCCGCCGGGAACGCAGGCGGTTCCGCCTTTTGCGATTGGAAACATAGTATCTAAGATACGTTGTCCGGTTACAAGAGGAACGGAGGCCGGGAAACGATGGTGAGTTGGTCTTGGTACACGGATTGGCCAACGCTGAGTCATCGTAAGTTCTAATGTTTCTCCGGTATCTGTCTCTAATGTAACAAGTACTTCGTCGATGGTGTAAGCGCCGTCAGGAACAACGGAAAGCACGGTTCCATTGACGTTTGGAGGTACCATGCATTTGTGGACGATAGCAGCCGTTTCCGGAACTTCTGCTATGATATCGCCACCGTGAAGAATATCTCCTTCTTTTACAGTCATATGGGCGTTCCATTTTTTCTGACGATCCAAAGAATCTACGCTGACACCGCGGCTAATGAAGGCGCCGGAGTGTTCGCCGATTTTTTCCAAAGGACGTTCAATACCATCGAAAATGTTATTCAGGATTCCAGGAGCAAGTGTAACAGAGACAGCATTTCCCGATGCTTCCACGATTTCTCCGGGACGAAGTCCGGTTGTCTCTTCGTACACTTGAACGGTTGTCATATCTTTGTCGAGAGCAATGACTTCGCCGACGAGTCTTTCTGCTCCAACGTATACCATTTCTGACATTTTGAATCCGGTATTTCCTTTTAGGTAAATTACAGGGCCGTTGATGCCGTATATAGATGCTGTTCTAGTCATTGCTTTCACCTCCTGTAAATAAGAACTTGTCATATTCTTCTTCTAACAAAGAAGAAAAAGAGTTATCAATTAGAATATGTTTGTCATGAATGACAGCACGGATTCCTCCGAGAAAATCTTCTTTACTGATTGTAAGGACTGCTCCGGTACGTTTTTCCAATACATCTTTTTTGGAAGAATCCGTAGGATTGATATAAATCGTCATATCAGCACCCTGTGCAAATGCAAGAGCATTTTCGATATGCTTTGCAAGCAGATCATCGTAGGCAGCTGTTTTCATATAGTTTTCTGTAAGTCCTAATACTTCTTTAAATAATTTGTTTTTTAATTGCGTCTGACATTTGCCTTGCTTTCTTTTCAAATCAAGCTGTGATTTGGCAAGCGCCTTGTTCAGATCCTGTTTTGCACGATTGGTTTCCGTCTTTAATGTCAGTTCAGCTTGTCTTAAAGAGGTTTCTTTATGTTCGCAGAAGATCTTTTCCAATGCGTCGGAATGCTCTTTGATGATCCGGTTGCCGGAAGCACGAGCTTCCTCCATGGAAGCGTTCTTCAAATGCTCGAGTTTTTCTTCTAATGTCAAATGTGTCACCTTCTTTACAATTTTAGTCCTATCGCTTCATTTACATAGGATGTGATAAAGTTTTTCTTACGTCCGGTTCCGTGTCTGTCCGGAATCTCTACAAGAAGCGGCATTTTTCGTTTGAGTTTCATCTCATCGATGATATCCGGGAATTCTTTACCAAGTTTTTCGGTCAAAAGAACGATGCCGAGCTCTTTGTTGTTCATGGCGTTTGTTAAAGCTTCGTAAAGTTCTTCACGCTCATGGACTACGACTCCGTCTACACCGGCCAGGCGCATGCCTGTGTAAGTGTCTACGTTATCACTGATCAGATACATTTTCATAGATTACAGTTTACCCAAGATCATGAATGAGATAATCAATCCGTACAGACAGACACCTTCTGCAAGACCTACGAAAATCAAAGATTTACCAAGTACGCTGGAATCTTCGCTGATAGCTCCAAGAGCAGCGCTTGCGGCGCTGGCTACGGCGATACCACCGCCGATACAAGAAAGACCTGTAACAAGAGCAGCGGCAATGTAACCAAGTCCAACAGAGATTCCGCCGGCAGCAGCTGTTTCAGAAGCGGCCTGTACGTTGCCTCCGTACATCATGATCGAAGCGATCACAAAAGCTCCAAAGAAGAAAAATACATTCGTTCCAATTGCTCTTTTATAACGTTTTTTATTTTTTTCTCCAATGAGAAAATATCCGAAAGGAATCATAATACTTAAAACTAAAGTGACGATTAATGTTAATTTTGTTACTAAACTCATGGTTTTGTCCTCCTAATTATATGGTTTAAATTCGCGTCCTGTTCCTTTGTAAAAACGGCTGAACATTTCATAATATTCCAGTCTCAATACTTGAATGCCGACAATCAAGCCTTCCATTGCGCAGACGAACAAGTTGCCGCCTACGACAACGGCCCAGTTTGGATTGCCTGTTTCAACGCCTGCCAGCATCAATACAACTT
Source organism: uncultured Lachnospiraceae bacterium (assembly GCA_900550235.1). GTDB lineage: Bacteria > Bacillota > Clostridia > Lachnospirales > Lachnospiraceae > Faecalimonas. The sequence continues at coordinate 12,501 of URRQ01000016.1, read as the reverse complement.
CCATCATGGCTGCATGGCTGACTGCAAAAGCGCCGATACGCACAAAGGAAAGTGTGTTGGAAAAGTAACTTAATAATGTCTCAAACATCTCAAAAACTGCTTGCACGACAAACATTACTTTTCCTTCTTGGGAATGTTCAATTCGCTTCTCTAATTTAGAAGTGATCGGCTCTTTGAATATCATAAGAAGAAGCGGAATACCGAACATCACGACTAATACGATCGTAGCCGGAAGTTTATTGCCTGTCATGAAAAGTACAACTGTCAAAACAACAGCTCCGTAAAATACAAGGCCAGATATTCCGTTCTGATCAAGTAACGCTTCGGTATCGTGCGCTTTTTTTGCATTGATGATGTGGAAAATCATAGATAATAGTATGATTCCCATACCAAAAGCGACAGCGACGATAAATACTGTATTTAGTTTTCCGATAAACGGTAACGTTGTCATATGCGAAATCGGACGAATCCAGGTTGCTTCAATAATATTTTCGAATCCAAACACACTTCCGAACATAAATCCAAAGAAGGCAGAGAAGATACCCGCAATGGAAACGATACCGGCTAAGTTGATCTTTTTCCATTTGTATAATATTGCTCCGCCAAGGAAGAGGCATAAGCCTTGCCCGACATCACCAAACATAGCGCCAAAGATAAAGGTGTAGGTAAGCGCTACAAAAATAGTTGGATCCAACTCGTTATGAGCAGGCAATCCGTACATCTTGATGAACATTTCGAATGGTTTGAAGAACTTTGGGTTCTTTAGCTTAGTAGGTGGTTCGCTGAAATATTCTTCGTGATTATCTTCGACAATGACAAAGACGTCAGGATCCTTTTTGATTTCCTCCATGAAAAGAGCCGCTTGATCTTCCGGCATCCATCCACAGAGAATGAAATGATCACCACGTTTGTTTTCTACAAGAGCAGCAAGCTTACGAACATCAAAGTTACTGCTAAGCTTTTGCAGTCGATCACGGACTGCAAGAAGTTTCGAACCATTTTCTTTAAAAGCCTCTCGGATCTGCATGTCCGTAGAAAGGATTTCCTGATTCAATCTGTTGATTTCATCTGTTAGTTGTTTGCAGACTTCGCGAGTAGTACCTTCGCATTCATCAGGAAGACGAAGGCGTTCAAAATGAAGAGATTTTAAGATCGCATCGGTTTGCTCAATGTTTCCTTCTGCGGAAAAATAAACACCATATACATGAGATGCATCTCTGGATCCTTCTATAAATACTACATCTAAGTCTTCATACACATATTTTTCCAGTTTATGATAATAATCGACAGGCACACGTCCGAAACGGAATTTGATAAATCGATACTGTGTCACATCATGGATACTGAAATCGATGGATCGAAACGGTTCCACAAGTCGAAGTACTTCACGGCAATGTTCCTGTTGTTTTCTTAATTCCTCTTCATGATCTCGGAAGTTCATGTAAGTATGATTCATGTCTCGGATCAGAGAAAACATTTCTTCTTGAGAAAACAGTTTGTCTTCAGGAATTACATCGTCCTCAATATAGTTCGCAAACTGATTGGCCTTATCAAGAGAATCTTTGAATGGATTAACTTCGATGAAAGGCAGCAGGTTATCCACCGTTTTCAGTTCGGAGAGGGCGTTTTCAAGTTGAATCTCATATTTAGAAAGATATTGGTCGCAGATACGGTCGATATCTCTCTTATGAGCTGTGATTGTGAGAAATTTCATTTTTACAATCATGGTTTCTGCACACCTCCTGCGTACTCGAGTGTTTCCTTTGCTGTCAGACCATAGCGGATACATTCAAGTGTTGTAGTTAATTTATGAATTTCCTCTTCTTTTAAGAAAAGGTATGTGTTAACGGCGGAGAGGGAATATGGGAATTTGCGTTTCTCGACCGTATAAAGATGATTCAAACAGTTCTTATACAATTGTTCGATTGTATGAGAATTGTCAAAAGAATATCTCTTGGCATAGTATGTCTTCTGTGCGGCTGCCATGAACTCATCTACACCGCCTGCTTCAACGAGCGTTTTTAGTTCGTCGCTTTTCAGGTGGTATTGAATAGGAATCAACATGGAGTAAATATCTGCAGCAGAAAGAGAGTAATATTTTTTTGCCCGGTATATCCACTGCAAATTCAGAAGATCAATTTTGGAACCGGAACTCTTGGTGAACATTTCCAGATCTTTTTTCTTTAATATTTTTTTACGTTCTTTCCATATAGAAGTAAAATAATAAAGATCCAATGCAAGATCGTAGTCGAACAAGTCCGGCGTACCGTTTTCTGTTAGTTTTTTCAGTGGTCTGTAATATTCAGTATCACGTAAGGCTTCTACAAGTTCTTCCATGGTACGTGCCGTCATGAGGCGATCGATGGAAATCTGAGAGTACTGATTAAAAAACGGTTTTTTGTAATTAAGGTCAAACGGTTCTTGATAATGATTAAATATGATGCGAGAACAGTAATTGATCAAATCTACTTCATAACGTTTCAGATACAGTTTCAAGAACCTGCGAACTTCGAGGTTTGAAAAAGAATATAATCCGGAATAGTCGTTGTAAAGTGATTGAGTCAAAAGCTTCTCTACATCGCCACGATGGAGTGTGTTAACATCTGCGTTTCGAAGAACCTCTTCGTAGCCGGGAGTGTTTTTTAAATAGGAAACAGCTTCGGTTACGTTACCCAGATTGGCGATCTCTTCAAAGTTTTTTTCAGTAAGCAGATGGGACTGCATTGCGCGGATTTTGGTGACGATTCCGCTGTATTTTAATAAGTTTCCCATTATGCTACCTCTGTAATATGCGCAAGTATTGCTTTTGCATATTTTTCGTGTTTAGTATCATATTCTTCGTGATATGCACGAATTGTATCTTCACTCGCCTGACGTAACTCGGCAAGTTCTTCTTCCATCCGGCTTTCCAGCTGGGTGCGGATACTTTGTAATTTGTCTTTTGTATCGGACTCCAACGCTTCATCAAACGCTGTTTTTTTCTCCGTCATTTCCCGGTCTAAAACCTCTTTTTGGGATTCTGCATGTTCTACGATAGAAGCTGCGGAAGTCTCAATCTCTGATAGTCTTTTTACAATCGAATCCATGAGCAATCCTCCTTTAAAAATTTTTAAAAATCTACTCTACTAATCATACTCCGATTCTGTTAAAATACTATGGAAAAGATTGCAGAAAAAATCATAAAAAATAACAAAAAAAATGATAAATTTAAACAAAATATGAATTAGAGATTCTTAGAAAAGCAATCTTTCAGAATGGAGGAAAAAAGATGAGATTACGAAATATACCACGAGCAAAAGAAGAAATTGATGCGAATCCGGTAGCGGTAAAAGATGAAAAGAATCATAGAGGAAGTTGGAAAAATGTTTTTGAAAATGAAAATCCGATTCATATAGAAATCGGAATGGGGAAAGGACAATTTATTCTGGAATTGGCAAAAAGAAATCCGGAGATTAACTACATTGGTATCGAACGCTATTCCAGCGTGCTTTTAAGAGCTTTGGAAAAATTTGAGACAGAAGAGTACCGGGAGCTTACGAATATCCGTTTTATCTGTATGGATGCGGCAGAGCTTCCGGAAGTATTCGCGCCGGAAGAAGTAGAAAAAATCTATCTCAACTTCTCGGATCCTTGGCCAAAAGCCCGACATGCGAGACGTAGATTGACATCTACAAGATTCTTAAGTATTTACGAAAAAGTGCTTGTAGAACAGGGTGCGGTTGAATTCAAAACGGACAATAGACCGCTTTTTGAATTTTCATTGGAACAGGTAGAAGAAGCCGGATGGGAATTAAAAGCACATACATTTGACTTGCATAATAATATGGAAATGAATGAAGGGAATATTATGACAGAGTATGAAGCAAAGTTTTCTTCCATGGGGAATCCGATCCATAAGTTGATTGCGGTAAGAAAGTAGGAAAAGCCGACTGCATATCCTTATAAAAAGAAGAGTGGAGAATTACTTTGGGATGGAGACGGAGATTCGAAGATAAGATTCGATGTATGCTTTATGACAGACCGAAATTAAATCGTCATTTGGCAAATGTGAAACGGTCATTTGATGAAGTATACTGTATTCTGAATGCACAGAAGAAATCATGATGTCGAATGTTGAATTCTTTGCGAGATAATGATATACTAGACAGGTCAAAGAGAGAAAAACAGGTTTTTAACCTGTTTTTCTTGCGTTTTAAGAGAAATTCATTAAATTAAAGCGATAAAAGGAGGAACTATGAAAGCGGAAAAGGAAAAAGAACTAAAAGATATCTTTGATATGAAAAAGATATTTTTTGTACTCCTGGGAAATACAATTTATGCAGCAGGACTTGCAGCATTTGTGCTTCCGACAGGATTGATTACGGGCGGAACAACAGGATTGGGTTTGATTGCAAATCACTATTTTGGATTGCCGATTGAGATATTTGCAGCAGTATTTAATGTAATTATGTTTGTACTTGCGATACTTGTACTCGGAAAATCATTTGCACTTACATCTTTAATTAGTACATTTTATTTTCCTGTTATTTTAGGTGTTGTACAAAAAATACAAGGGTTACAAGATTTAACAGATGACCCGATGCTTTGCACAATTTTTGCAGGAGTGTCGATTGGTGTGGGAATCGGAATGGTAATCAAAGCCGGGGCCTCTACAGGTGGTATGGATATTCCTCCTCTTATCTTAAATAAGAAAATAGGACTTCCGGTATCAGTGGGACTTTATGTGTTTGACTGTGCAATTTTGATCGGACAGATGTTATTCAGAGATAAAGAGAAGATCCTGTATGGAATTCTCCTGGTGATGATCTATACAGTACTTGTCGATAAAGTTCTTTTGATGGGAAAAACACAGATGCAAGTAAAGATCATGAGTAAACAATATCGTGAAATTAATGAAATGATTCATAAGAAATTAGACAGAGGAACAACACTCTATAAGACAGAATCCGGATATTTGCATGACGATGGATTCTCGGTTATGACCGTCGTATCAAACCGTGAACTTCCAAAATTAAATGAACTTGTGATGGAAATCGATGATAAAGCCTTTATGGTCATTAGTCAGGTAAGTGAAGTAAAAGGAAGAGGATTTACATTGCATAAACATGTCTTATAGACTGGATACAAATGAAATATAAAAAATAAATGTAGATTTATGAAAAAAATTTGAAAATTCTATTGCATTATTTAGAAAACTGTTATATAATATCACTTGCGTTAAGGAATAATTAAATAATGCAAATGCGCGATTAGCTCAGTTGGTAGAGCACCTGACTCTTAATCAGGGTGTCCAGGGTTCGAACCCCTGATCGCGCACTATAGGAAGCACTGTTTTTGCAGCCGTGAGCTGTGGGGGCGGTGCTTCTTTTTGCGTTGTGGAAAATGGCGTATTTACGCCGTTTTTCGAACTTTGGATACCCTAATTAATGAAGTTATTGTCTAATATTAATGGTAAAAATCTAGCTAGAATCGAGTGTTTGTTCGGGTTACATAGGGTTACAGTTAGAAAAGCGTAACGTATCATTCACATTTTTTGCAATCTGCTGACTTGGTGTACTGGTGTACATGGAAAAGTACGATTCAGACATATTATGATGCTAGTATTTCATTGGAGGATATAGAGAAAGATATTTGGACAGAGCTATCGAGTAGAGTCTTAGTAGATATGGGAATAACGGTACTTCGTCACATTGACAAATACGGAAAAGATGTCTTTGAAGAATACCATGATGAATGTGTATTGTATCGATATGAGTATAGGGCGAATTATAAATCAGGACTATGGGAAGTGATAATCTGGACAACAAAAGCACTGAGTATGGCAGGAGAAAGATGTTAATGTAGGGTATACTGTAAATGGACAAGCAACTACATGATGAAATATGTTAAAATAGAATGGAATATCAATTTATGAACAAAACGAAACTGATTTTTAAGAATCTAAATGGACAATGGTGATTAATATGGCAAAAGGAAAGAATATAGCATACGTGCGAGTATCTACGATAGAATAGAATGAAGCACGACAAAGGGAATCTTTAAAAAATATAATATAGACAAATGGTTTGTGGAGAAAGCTTCCGGTAAGGACGTTAATAGACCGATACTGCAGGAGATGTTGGAATATATCCGTGAAGACGATACGGCGTATGTAGAAGAATTTTCCAGACTAGGAAGATCTACGGCGGATTTGCTTGCGATTGTACAACAAATTGAAAGTAATGGAGCGAAGTTTGTTAGCTTGAAGGAAAACTTTGATACCAAGACACCGGCTGGGAAGTTACAGATGACAATGATGGCTGCTATCGCAGAATTTGAAAGAGCCATGATCTTAGAGAGACAACGTGAGGGGATTGCGATAGCGAAACAAAAGGGAAAGTATAAAGGTCGTAAAGCGGTGGTTGTACCAGATATTGAAGAATATTATCAGAAATATATGAGTCGAAATGGAACAAAAAGTTCTATAGCTGCAGAGCTTAACATCAGCAGAACGACATTGGATAAACTTTTTAAGGACTATGAAAAAAGTTGTTTGAATAGTAGATGATTTTATGATACTGTACGTTTATAGAGTCAGTAATCTTAGGAGGTTATTATGGAATTAACATCGGAATTAAAAAATGAAGGATTTGTTTTAGAGGATGTAAATGAGAATGATGTGGAAGATTTTGTATATGTAGAAAAAGTTTCGCATAGTAAATATGTGATTGAACATAGGGAGTTTTTTGGTGAATATAATGAGAAAATTATATTTAATGCTTTCGCTGATAGAAGAAAAATGACATTTTTCAAAAAAATATTGTGGCAAAATGAGACGGTTGGTTTTTTGAGTTACGATCAGAAAAAAGATAAAATTGACAATGTTCTCATTAAAATAATAGAAAAAGCTCAAAATAGAGGAATAGGTACATTGTTTTTGGAATATTTGAAAGGAATATCAAAAGAATTGGGTATTCCGGTTTTAGTTGTGGCAATTCAAACAAATCCGGCGCAAAATTTATATAAACGGTTAGGATTTGAATTTTATAAAAAACAAGATGTTTTTCATATTTTCAGATACGGATGTGAAGTGGTGTAAATGATATAGGTTTGAAAAGTCAGATTTTTTGGAGGAATTCATATGGGAAGGGCAGAGCATATTGAATTAGCAGTTCTTTGTTTAATTTATAAAGGTGATAGTTTTTTACTGCAGGACAGAATAAAGCAGGATTGGAAGGGGGTTACTCTACCTGGTGGACATATTGAAAAAGGAGAATCTATCATTGACGCTGTCATTCGTGAAATGAAAGAAGAAACTGGTTTGACAATCTATGAACCAAAACTGTGTGGAATCAAACAGTTTCCTACAGAAAGTGGACGTTATATTGTGTTTTTGTTCCGCACGGATCAATTTAGAGGGGAGATTTGTTCTTCAGAAGAGGGGGAAATGCAGTGGGTTGCGAAAAGTGAATTGTCGGAGAAAAATACGGTAGATGATTTGGAAGAATTGATTCAAGTCATATTAGATGATAGCTTGACGGAATTTCAATATGTTATTTCTGAAAATAAATGGAATGTCGTCATAAAATAGCAATAATCTTTGACATGTCATATGATTAGTGGTAGTATGATTATAGAAGAGGTGCTACCGATAGACGGTTAGCCCACATTATGCTTAGTTATGAAAATAACCGTTCAGTTTGCGAGGCTGGGGCGGTTATTTTTTTGCGTGATTGCATCCTATTGAGTAACCGAGTCCAAAAGCCGTTAAGCATAAACTGAGAACAGCAATTAGACTTTCGAGAGTCAACATCGGCATCCCCTCCTTTAGCAAGATTTCCGTCAGATGGTCTGGGGATTTCTATGTAAACAGAGAGTCACAGTCCCTCTGAAGAAGGACTAACCGCCTACCGTAAATGGTAGTACCATAGAATAATTATAGCAGATTAGGAAAGAGCATACAACAGATATTGATGAGACTATATTTGCAAAGAGAAGTGAGATTGCTTATAAAAAGAAGCTGCTAGAAGAATGCATATCATATATTAGAATATATTCATGAAAATAATAGGAACTTGGAGGTGGAGAGATTTGAAAATACATATTATTGGTTGTAGTGGTTCGGGTAAGACTTATTTAGCTAATGTACTTTCTAAGATATATAATATTCCACACTTTGATTTAGATGATGTATATTGGGACAATCACACAGAAGGATATGGGGTAAAAAGATCAATTGAAGATAGAAATATATCATTACAAAAAATATTGACTAATAGTGATTGGATAATTGAAGGTGTATATTATAAATGGGTGCAACAAAGTTTTGATGAGGCTGATAAAATCTATGTCTTGAATATGCCGAAACATTTGTATAAATGCAGAATTATTATAAGATTCATTAAAAGAAAATTAGGAATGGAAAAAGGTAAAAAAGAAAGTCTAAAATCGGTTTATAATCTTTTGAAATGGACTGACACTTTTCAAAATGAAAATCTTAGAGCAATAGAAAACATTTTGAAAAAATATAATGATAAAGTTATATGGTTTTCGAGTAAAAAAGATGTCCAACATTTTTTAAATGAAAATTATAATATTTGACGGGGAATCTGTTTGAAGTGGAGACAATCTTGTTTGTGTTTTCTCTGTTGAAAAATATTTATATTATTGTATAATAGAGGAAGAAAGTACGCAAGATAATACGCAAGTAGTGGAGGATGGAAAGACATGTATGAACCGCCGTTTACAATTACAAATCGTATAGTATCTTATGTAGCATCTATTTCGGAAAAAATCGGGCGTATTACATTGCTCAGTGATATGGAGGCGAAACCACACCTTAGGAAAAATAATCGTATTAAATCTATTCATTCATCCTTAAAAATAGAGGCAAATTCGCTTTCTTTGAATCAGGTCAGGGATGTCATCAATGGAAAACTGGTGCTGGGAGCCGGAGGCGCTGGCGTTTATCTCTGGTCACTATGAAACCGGCGAACCGCTGCCGAAAGAGTTGCTGGATAAAATGCTGGCGGCGAAAAACTACCAGGCAGCGCTGTTTATTCTGCGTCAACTGGAGTTCGGTCTGTTTGATTTCCGTCTGCACGCGGAGTTTAACCCGCAGCAAGGGGCTAAAATCCTCGAGACGCTGGCGGAAATTAAAAAACAGGTCGCCGTGGTGCCGGGCCCAACGTGGGGCCGCTTCCCGCATGCCTTCAGCCATATTTTTGCTGGTGGCTACGCAGCGGGTTACTACAGCTATCTGTGGGCAGACGTACTGGCGGCAGATGCCTTCTCTCGCTTCGAAGATGAAGGGATTTTCAACCGTCAGACCGGACAATCGTTCCTCGATAATATCCTTACCCGTGGCGGTTCTGAAGAGCCGATGGAACTGTTCAAGCGCTTCCGTGGCCGCGAGCCGCAGCTGGATGCAATGCTGGAGCATTACGGGATCAAAGGCTGATTATTCACGTGAAAATCTGCTTAGTAGATGAAACAGGCGCCGGAAACGGCGCCTTATCTGTTCTTGCCGCCCGCTGGGGACTGGAACACGATGAAGATAACCTGATGGCGCTGGTGATGACGCCGGAACATCTGGAACTGCGCAAACGTGATGAACCCAAACTCGGCGGTATCTTCGTGGATTTCGTGGGCGGTGCGATGGCCCATCGGCGCAAATTTGGCGGTGGACGCGGTGAAGCGGTGGCGAAGGCGGTTGGCATTAAAGGCGATTACCTGCCGGATGTGGTCGATGCGACAGCTGGGCTGGGGCGCGATGCGTTTGTACTGGCCTCGGTAGGCTGCCGCGTACGAATGCTGGAACGTAATCCGGTGGTTGCGGCACTGCTTGATGATGGCCTGGCGCGCGGCTATGCCGACCCGGAAATCGGTCCGTGGCTGCAGGAACGTTTACAGCTGATCCATGCGTCGAGTCTGACGGCGTTAACCGATATCACGCCGCGTCCGCAGGTGGTGTACCTCGACCCGATGTTCCCGCATAAGCAGAAAAGCGCGCTAGTGAAAAAAGAGATGCGTGTCTTTCAGTCGCTGGTGGGACCGGATCTTGATGCCGATGGATTACTGGAGCCTGCACGCTTGCTGGCGACCAAACGCGTGGTGGTAAAGCGCCCGGACTACGCGCCACCGCTGGCGAATGTCGCCACGCCAAACGCGGTAGTCACTAAAGGGCATCGCTTTGATATCTATGCAGGTACGCCAGTGTAAAACTAAAACAGGGTAGCGATAACGCTACCCTGCTTTCTGCAAGAATAATTAATGGCTTTCCGGCGTCGCAATCATGCGTTTCAGCCACGGCACCATCAACAGCATCACTACTGCAACGCCCAGCGTGACCAGACCAATCTTACCAAACACGTTGGTATAGACGGGCAACGTCTCAAGCGGATCGGTAATGTTGTCCGGCACCGCGGTAAATGTTGCCACATAGCCGCCCAGCAAGAACGCGGCAGCCTGCGTCAGGAACCACATCCCGAGAATAAAGCCCATCAAATGCTGCGGCACCAGGGCAGCAATCATCGCCAGGCCAAGGGCGCTAATAAACAGTTCACCCAGGCTCTGGAATAAGTACACCAGCACGATAAACCATGGCGATGTCAGCCCTTGTGCATCCGCAAACCACATTCCCGCAGCTGCCGCCGTCAAAAAGCCCAGTGAGCACATAAACATGCCGAGAGTAAATTTCATCGGCATCGAGAGGTCTTTGCCTTTGTTACCCAGATGCGTGTAAATGCCTGCCAGTATTGGGCTGGCGAGTACCACCCAGAACGGGTTAAGCGCCTGGAAGCTGACCGGGTTGATGGAAAAACCGAGAATTTCATGATGCACGTTGTTGATGGCAAAGAAGTTCAGCGATGTTGGCATCTGGGCGTAGAGAATGTAAAACACCACCGCTTCGAGCATCAGGACAAAGGCGACAAACATTTTATTGCGCCCGGTTTTATCCAGCTTGAATGCCTGACGAAAGAAGATGATGGTGACGACGATGGAGAGAACAATCAGCACCAGATTGGCGACTTCTACGTTGTGCATAGCCATGCACATACGAAGAGCATCACCACGCTGCCAAGTAATACGTACAACAGTTTGCTGAAGCTCATTGGCCGGAAGTCGGGTTCAGAACCAATGTCTTTCACCATTCCACGACAGGCGATGTAAACCAGTAATGCGATAATTAACCCCGCCCCGCACAGGTTGTAGGTGACTGAATAACCGAATCTATCAGCGATCACAGGGGCCAGCGATAACGCTATCAACGAGCCGATGTTGATCGACATATAGAACAGGGTGAATGCGCCATCAAGCCGCGGATCTTTCGGCGGATAGCACTTCGAAAGCAAGCTGGCTGGGTTAGCTTTAAACAGGCCGTTACCTACAGCGATAGTCCCCAGGGCGATGAAAATCAGGTCAGGCTTAAGTAGCGACATGCCGGTCATGAAGTAGCCAATCGCCAGCACAAGTGCTCCAAGAACAATGGTGCGTTTGGTCCCCAGCAGGTGGTCGCCGACATAGCCGCCAATGGAAATGAGGCCATAGACCAGCGCAGCAAAAGCACCAAAAGTGACAAAAGCCTGCTCTTGCGAGAATCCAAGCTGTTTAACGAAGAAAACCGCCAGTACGCCCTGCACGCCGTAGTAGCCGAATCGCTCCCATAACTCGACAAAAAAGATCATGAAAAATGGGCGAGGTTGCTGCAGCATCCCCATGGGTGTTGTTGTATTCATATTTATTAACCTTCCAATACCATCCTGAAAAGTATGAACGCGTAAGGGATAACGCGCGAAAAAGTTTACATCTGTCAGAGATTCTTAATATTGATGCGGTGAATAGATTAATACACTATTACAACAGAAAATAACCAGCTGATCACACTAATGATGGAAAATATGATGGTGTTAAATATTGTATTGGCTGGGGATTTTGATTGCGAACGCAGACCGTAGGCCAGATAAGGTGTTTACGCTGGATCAGGTAACAAGGCGCGCCAAAAAGCAAAACGCCCGCATATGCGGGCGTTCAGGAACACGTCGTAGAGGGAAGATTATTCTTCTTCGTCGCGCAGCGGAACAATCAGCATATCAACGTGAACGGTGTTGATCAGCTGACGTGCGGAAGACATCAGTTTGCTCCAGAAGTCCTGGTGGTGACCACAAACCACCAGATCCATATCGTATTTCTTGATTGCATCGACCAGAACTTGGCCCAGGTCGCCGCTGCCGCTCAGGGTTTCAGTGATTGGGTAGCCTGCATTAGTGGAAAGCTCGGTCAGCGCATGATGTGTCTCTTCTGAGATGCGTTTCTGCATATCACCCAGATTCACATCAATAAGCCCGGTGTATAGGTCAGAGTAGTTTACATCTACGTGGATCAGAGAAACTTTCGCATTGTAGGGGCGAGCCATAGAGACTGCTTTCTCTACCAGAACTTTGCTTTCCGGGGAGAGATCGACCGCGATGAGAATGTGTTTATAAGCCATAGTGTTACTCCTTCCATAAAGTTGTCGATGAC
>URRQ01000015.1 GCA_900550235.1 uncultured Lachnospiraceae bacterium | reverse complement strand
GAACAAGTGGAGCCTGGATCGGGTACTGAAAGCAGTACAGATTCAGATGGGAATGAACGAAAGAGGGAACTGATGTTTCAGCTTTCGACAATTCAACAGAAAATGATGTCGTTAAATGTGGATAACACAAAAGAATGACAATACAGGACGAGCGGTTCTGGTGATTTTTTAGAGACGATTGAATATGATTTATAAAGGGAGGGATTGCGATGGCATTAAAAATTGTAAGAAGATATGACGCAAATGGTAATGTAATAGAAGATAAAGATTTAGAAAGATTTAGATTGGATTCCCCAGTGGTTCGTCAGATATTATATCAGATGAATAAAGAGATGGGAGCAGTTGATAATATTAAAATCGAAGCATCTGAAAAAAGAAATTTCGCATAACTTATATTAGAAAATAAAATAAGTTGAAATTTCTTCTGAAGGATGGTATAGTGTACTTGAGAGGAGGAAAGAGAGAGGTGGGAAACATAAGAATCGGAAAGGATACCTCAAATAATAAAAAAACAGGATTGTATATCAGAGTTTCTACAAATGTTCAGTTTGAAGAAGGATATTCAGTAGGTGCTCAGACAGAGAAACTTGAAAAGTATTGTAATTATCAGGAGATTGATAATTATGATCTGTACATTGATGGTGGTTATTCGGGAAGTAATCTGAACCGACCGGAGATGAAACGTCTTATTAAAGAAATTCAAGAAGGCAAAGTTGAATCTGTTGTAGTTGTTAAACTTGACCGTTTGTCCAGAAGTCAGAAAGACACGATTTATCTTCTGGAAGATGTGTTTGAAGCAAATGGTGTTGGATTTATTTCATTAAATGAAAATTTTGATACAACAACACCATATGGAAAAGCTATGGTAGGTATTTTATCTGTATTTGCTCAGTATGAACGAGAAAATATTCGTGAACGTACACAAATGGGAATTACAGAGAGAATCAAAACCGGAAAATGGCGTGGTACGAAACCGCCGTTTGGTTATGATTATAATAATGGCGATGATGTTCTTATACCAAATAAAGATGCAGAAACAGTCAAAAAGATTTTTGAATTATATAAGGAAGGCTATTCCACGTATGCACTGGCAAAGATGTTTGACCTAAAAGGAGACAAGCAAGTGTCCGATATGTTATCCAGGGTGACATACATTGGAAAGCTCAAATATAATAAGGAAATCGTTGATGGTCTTCACGAACCGATAGTTGATAAAAAATTATTTGATGAAGTTCAGGAATTGCGAAAAACAAGAACAAGAGCAACTTCTCATAAATCACAGTATTTACTAACAGGCTTAATATATTGTGGATTATGTGGTGCGAAGATGCGTTATCAAAAATGGAGCGGTGGTAGAGTGATGATTTACTGTTACTCTTTAGATCATAGCAAACCGCACCTGGTTAAGAATCCTAATTGCCAGAATGGAAAGCTGGATGCAGCGGAAGTTGAGGAAGTTGTTGTTAATGATATGCTGAAATTATCAAAAGAGTATGAGATAATTGAAGGGAAATCAGAACAGCAAAATCAAAAGGGGTTTGAAGCTATGAACCAGAGAAAAACAGTTCTTGAAGGAAAGCTGAAATCTTTGTATAATTTATATGCATCTGATACCAATAATAATGTCCTGTTAGAGACGATTGGTGAGATTAACAAGGAACTGGAAAATCTGAATATACAGATTGAACAGTACACCTTAAAGAACACAAGAGCTAAAGATATGGCAGCAAGAGCGAAAGCATTCAAAAGTGTTGCTGACAGCTGGGAGTTCATGTCTTTCAATGAAAGACAAAAGACTGTACGTGAATATATTAAGAAGATCAAAATTTCGAATGATTATGTTGAAATTGAGTATAATGATCTTTTGACACGACAGTAAATTACATTTCTATAGTTAATACATCGCAAGGGGATACATCTTCTTGCGTGTAAAATTTCATATATCTTATTCAAGATAATTACCCTATTGGATAAAGGAAATTTCAAAATTTCCACTATAATACATTATCCCCATGATTTCAGGAGAGATCCAAAGATTTTTAAGAGATGATGGCATGATCAAAGTCAGTCGTTCACTGAAAGAATTAGCATATAAAGCTTATCTTACGAAGGAACAGCTTACAGATCGGCTCAATCGTGATCCTACCTTGGAAGAACTGGCGGAAGCGCTTCAAGTTCCAAAAGAAGAATTGGTACAGGCGATGGAGTCTTCCGGAGAAGTAGAATCCTTGCATAAGCCGGTCTATCAACAGGATGGAAGTGAGGTACAGCTTTTGGAGCGTCTGCCGGAAAAGGAAGAGCAAGAAGAAAAAATCTTGAACCATCTGCTACTGTCCCAGTTATTGTCCCATCTGGAAAAAGAAGAACGACAACTACTCTACATGCGCTATTTTGCCAATAAGACACAGACGGAAATCGGAGAAAAGATGGGGATCTCGCAAGTGCAGGTTTCCAGGCTTGAGAAAAAAATCTTACAGAATCTACGTGAAAAAATATAGAAAAGGCATACCTGATGTATAGATTTTCTGAGAATTCACATACTACCTATAGGAAGAAAGGAAGGTGTAAGTATGGAAGAATCTAGAAAAAAGCTTCGGGTATGCTTGTTTTTTGTTGTACTGTTTGCAATCCTTGTGGGCTGTATTTACTATTTTTCTGATGTGAAGAATATCGGAGAAATCGAAGACGGTGTACTTGTGAAATATACAGAGCATGCGATGGAGCGGATGGCGGTATGAGACAGGAAACAATATATATCAAAGGGGAACAAAATGTAGAAGTGCAGCACCCAGATGTAACGCTTGGGGATATTGTACAATTTGAATGCAGCAATCCGGAGGTGCTGCCAAAGCTTCGAACGCTTAAAATTATGAAATTTCAGGAAGAAAAAGGCCATCGGTGTGTGATTTCCATTTTGAAGATCATGGAATGTATTCATAAACAATATCCGGTCTATGACCTCCAAAATGTAGGAGAAGCAGACATCATTGTGACCTATGAGAAGCAAAAAAGGAAAATGTGGTACTTCATTGGATGAAGGTGCTTTCCGTTGTTGCCATTACCTTTGCAGGGGCGGCATTTTCCATTATGACATTCAACAATGATGTGAATACGACGACATTGTTTGGTCAGATTTATGAGTTGGTGATGGGAAGCCCGACGGATGGATTTACCGTGTTGGAATTCATGTATTGCGTAGGTCTGATTGTAGGGATCCTTATTTTCTTCAACCATTTTGGAGGGAACAAATTCGATGTGGATCCGACGCCTTTGGAGGTGGAAATGCGCCTCTATGAAAATGATATTCAAACTACATTGATCGAGAATTATTCACGAAAGGGGCAGGAACTGGATGTTGGGCAAACAGCTTCTTCTGGCGTTCCTAGGGCTTAGCACCGGCGGAACAGTGGCCGCAGGACTTTTCTCCTTCATTGTAAGTCTTGGCGTTGTATCGGATTTTGCGGATCGGACGCATACAGGAAGTCACATGCTTCTCTATGAAACGAGTGTGGCTTTGGGTGGAATTCTAGGGAATATATGGCTGATCTACCAAGTGCCGATTCGACTGGGGACTGTTGGTCTTCTTCTATTTGGATTGCTGGCGGGAATTTTTTCCGGATGCTGGGCAATGGCACTTGCAGAAATACTGAATGTGTTTCCGATTTTTATCCGAAGGTTGAAACTCATAAAATGCATTCCGTACATTATCTTAAGTCTTGCCATCGGACGTGGACTGGGAGCGCTATTATTTTTTATAAAACGGTGGTAGAAAGGAAGTTTATGGAACAAGAACAACAAGGACAGACCTATGAGAATTATGTCAAAGAAAAAACACCGGTACACAATGTGTATCTGAATATGTTAAAAGCATTCCTTACAGGAGGAACAATCTGTGTAGTAGGGCAATGCATTTTGAATTATTGCAAAGAAAAAGGAATGACCGATACGATCAGTGGAGCATGGACATCTCTTACCTTAGTACTCTTAAGCGTACTTCTGACAGGCTTCAATGTATATTATAAGATTGCAAAGTGGGGAGGAGCCGGAGCGCTTGTGCCGATCACCGGATTTGCCAACTCAGTTGCATCTCCTGCTATTGAATATAAGAAAGAAGGCCAGGTGTTTGGAATCGGCTGCAAAATATTTACGATCGCAGGTCCGGTCATCTTATATGGGATACTAACGTCATGGATCTTAGGAGTCCTTTATTATCTGGCAATGAAAGCGGGGGTGGTCTCATGATCAAAGGAAGTCAGAGTATTCAATTTGAAAAAGCGCCGTATTTGATGAGCAGCGGCTCGATCGTAGGAAGAAAAGAAGGAGAAGGTCCTCTTGGAAAGTTATTTGACCGAGTAGGAGAAGACGATCTGTTTGGAGAAGAGACATGGGAAGCGGCAGAAAGCGCTATGCAAAAAGAAGCATGCCTTCTTGCTTTACGAAAAATCCATGTCACGCCGGAAGAGGTACGATATCTTTATGGCGGAGATTTGCTTCGGCAAGGAATTGCAACAAGTATGGGGACAGAAGCGTTGCAGATTCCGATGTTTGGGCTCTATGGAGCCTGTTCCACATCAGGAGAAGCTCTCGCACTAAGCGCCATGGCAGTGGCGGCGGGATATGGAGACATGATGCTTGCCGTCACGTCCAGTCACTTCGGAAGTGCGGAAAAGGAATTCCGATTTCCACTTGGATATGCAACGCAGCGTCCGTTGTCCGCGCAATGGACCGTAACCGGAAGCGGAGCATTTCTGGTAGGCAACCGAAAAAGTCGAGTGAGGATCACGGGAGTTACGGTTGGAAAAATCGTAGATTATGGATTAAAAGATTCCCAAAATATGGGAGCCTGCATGGCGCCGGCGGCATGTGATACGATTATTCGGAATCTGGAGGATTTTGGAAGAGAAGAAACAGCATATGACAAGATCATAACGGGAGATTTGGGCTATGTAGGGCAGAGTATCCTGTTTGATCTGATGCGAAAACAAGGCAGGGACATCAAACAGAACCATATGGATTGCGGCATGGTGATCTTCGATCAGAACACGCAAGATACGCATGCCGGAGGAAGTGGCTGTGGATGTGCGGCGACGACCTTGGCAGCGTATATTCTTCCGAAACTGGAACGCGGAGAGTGGAGACGGGTGCTGTTTGTACCAACCGGAGCTCTGATGTCTACCGTCAGCTTCAACGAAGGAGAAAGCGTGCCGGGAATCGCTCATGGAATTGTGCTGGAACATTGTTAGGAGGAAAAATATGGAGTATATCAATGCATTTTGGGTAGGAGGGCTTATCTGTGCTTTGACACAGATCTTACTAGATCGAACCAAGCTCATGCCGGGAAGAGTGATGGTGCTATTAGTATGTACCGGAGCGGTTCTTGGCTTTTGCGGAATCTATGAACCGTTTCAGAAATTCGCAGGAGCAGGGGCAAGCGTGCCGCTCTTAGGATTTGGAAACGTACTCTTTCAAGGGGTGAAAGAAGCGGTGCATACAGAAGGATTCATAGGGACGTTTCTCGGTGGATTCAAAGCCGCTGCGGCAGGAACGGCCGCAGCTTTGATCTTCAGCTATATCGCATCGTGGCTTTTTGAACCGAAAATGAAACGATAAAGAAATCACAAAACATGAAAAAAAGTAGTTGAGTTTCCGGGAATAAAATGATATTGTAAAAAAGATGTAAGTAGTATGTTAAAGGGATTTTAACATTTTTACAAGGGAGGAAACTAATGAATTACACAGAGATTTTGATACCTTTTGCAGGTGGACTTGGTATGTTCATCTATGGAATGCAGATCATGGCGCAGGGGTTGGAAAACGCTGCGGGCAACAAGATGAAGTCCTTGCTTGAGGTACTGACGAAGAACAAATTTTTCGGAGTGCTTTTGGGAGCGCTTATTACAGCGGTTATCCAAAGTTCCTCTGCGACGACGGTTATGGTAGTCGGTTTTGTAAATGCAGGAATTATGAATCTGGGACAGGCAATGGGCGTTATCATGGGCGCCAATATCGGTACGACAGTAACCGGCTGGCTCGTATCCAGTGTGGAATGGGCAAAAGCGTTAAGTCCGACAAACTTGGCTCCGATTGCGATTATTATCGGTGTTGTGATCATGCTGACAGGTAAGAGACACTCTTCCAAAGATGTGTCCAGCATTATCGTAGGATTCGGTATCTTGTTTATCGGTATTTCTACAATGTCAACAGCAGTCGCTCCACTTCAGGATTCACCGCAATTTGCGAACTTGTTCGTAACATTAGGAAAGAATCCGTTCCTTGGTATTTTAGCCGGAGCTGTAGTTACAGCGATCATTCAGAGTTCATCTGCTTCTGTCGGAATCTTACAGAGTCTTGCGGCAGCAGGTCTTGTTCCGATGAGCGCGGCAATCTATATCATTATGGGACAGAATATCGGTACATGTGTTACTGCTATGATTTCCGGTGTGGGCGCGAAGAAAAATGCGAAGACAGCAGCTTTGATGCACTTGCTATTTAACATCATCGGTACGGTGATTTTTAGTGTAGTTGCAATCGTGTTCTTCACAACGATCAACCCGGCGATGGGAAAAGGACTGATCACACAGACACAGATCAGTACAGTGCATACAATTTTCAATATCGGTACAACGATCCTTCTCTTCCCGTTGTCAAATTTCATTATCGCGCTTGCTAAGAAAATCGGCAGAGTGGATGAGACAGAAGAGGAAGACAGCGTGGTACTTTTGGACGACCGTATGTTAGAGACACCTGGTATCGCATTACAATCTACCATTACAGAAATCTCTCGTATGGGACATATTGTTTTGGATTCTTTGGAAAAAGCAAAGACAGTCATGTTTACGCAGAGCCGAGAAGACATTCAAGCGATCAAGGATGAAGAGTCCACAGTAGATAAATTAAGCGCAGGAATTTCTGAATATGCGATCAAGATCTCTTCTTTAAGAGTCAGCGACAAAGAGCATCAGGAAGTTGCACATTTGCTTCAGATCATCTCGGATATCGAACGAGTGAGCGATTACTGCGAAAATATTTCTGAATATGCAGAAAATCTTTTTGAGAAGAAAGCACAGTTCTCTGAGCAAGGCGAAGAAGGACTCAAAGAAATGCTGGACGTATGTGTGGACAGCTTCAAATATGCATTAGAAGCATTTGAGCAGAGAAGTCAGGAGAAAGCGCTGAAAGTTATCGAAAAAGAGACGAAGGCAGATGGACTGGAAGTTTCTCTTCGTACAAGACATATCAAGAGACTCGCAAACAATCAATGCAGCACGGATTCCGGAGTTGTATTCTTAGATGCGCTTGTATGTTTGGAACGTATTTCCGACCATGCGAGAAACATTGCAGAAGAAGTACTGGAACATTAAAAATAAGAGGAGTAGCTAAGTTTAGCTACTCCTCTATTACGTGTATCTCTAAATAATCAAAATCAATGGAATCAATAAAACTGTCTTGATAGAACCGTGCTTTGTCATGCTTTTGAAATTCTGCAATGGTAGAATCCAGCCAGATCGGTTTACTTAGATCGAATTCATAGCAGATGGCATCCAAAGCATGGAAAATCTTATGCGTGCGTGTATCTTCTGAATCATCACAGATGACAGTATCTTTTACCAAACGGTTCTCCTTAAAAATCTTACCCCAAAGTCGAAACATTTTGTACCTCCTTCTATACATATGAAACATCATAGCATTTTCAGACTTGTTTTTCTACCATTTTCTGTGTAATAATAGAGCAGATGAAAGGAACCAGATTGGGAGGAAAATGGAATGAAGAAATTATTGATCGTAGTAGATATGCAAAATGATTTTGTAGATGGAAGCTTAGGAACAAAAGAAGCAGAAGGAATCGTAGCACATGTAAAAGCGAAAGTAGAACAGTATCAGGAGCAGGGAGACACTGTGATCTTCACAAGAGATACGCATACAGAAGCGTATTTGGATACACAGGAAGGAAAGAAACTTCCGGTGGTACATTGTGTCAAAGGCACAAAGGGATGGGAGATCATCGACTGCTTACAACCATATGTACAGACAGTGTTCGACAAACCGACATTTGGAAGTGTACAGCTGGCACACGTTGTGGCAAGAGGAGGATATGAACAGATTGAACTGGTAGGACTTTGTACAGACATTTGTGTTGTGTCCAATGCTTTGCTTCTCAAAGCTGCTCTTCCGGAGATTCAAATCTGTGTAGACAGCGCATGTTGTGCCGGAGTAACACCGGCAAGTCACGAAGCAGCGCTTACAACGATGAAGATGTGTCAGATCGAGGTGTTATAAGATGAACTGGCTGAAAAAAATATTGGACCGAATCTTTATCGAAGGCTTAAGCGGTATGGCGCATGGTTTGTTTGCTACTTTGATCGTGGGAACGATCATCCAACAGATTGGAACTTTAGTAGGAGGGCAGACAGGGAATCTGCTCTATGCAATTGGAAAAGTTGCAGCAGCATTAACAAGTGCGGGAATCGGTGTGGGTGTTGCCTATCGGTTTAAGGCAAGCTCTCTTGTAGTCTTATCGGCAGCCACAGCCGGTATGGTCGGTGGATTTGCCAGCAAATTATTGGCTGGAACGGTATTGAATGAAGGCGCTATGGTTTTTGCAGGACCGGGAGAACCTCTCGGGGCATTCCTTGCCGCATATATTGGAATCGAAGTTGGACAGCTTTTGGCAGGGAAGACGAAGATTGACATCTTGCTGACGCCAATCGTTACTGTCGGCGCCGGCTCCGTAGCAGGACTTCTTGCAGGTCCTCCAATTTCACGATTCATGACGAAAATCGGAGAGATGATCAATTGGGGAACAGAACAGCAGCCGCTTGTCATGGGAATCGTCGTATCGGTACTCATGGGAATGGCGCTGACGCTTCCGATCAGCTCCGCAGCGTTAGGAGTCATCTTGAATCTCAACGGACTGGCAGCAGGTGCGGCGACGATCGGATGTTGCTGTAATATGGTAGGATTCGCAGTTGCAAGCTTTCGAGAGAACAAAATCGGAGGACTGTTGGCACAGGGAATCGGAACCTCTATGCTTCAGATTCCAAACATCGTCCGCAACCCATTGATCTGGCTTCCGGCGATACTGTCAAGCGCGATCCTTGGACCGATCGGAACGCTTGTCCTGAAAATGACAAACAATGCAACCGGTTCCGGTATGGGAACTGCGGGATTAGTCGGACAGATCATGACATGGCAGACAATGACAGCATCAGAGCCATCGACGATTGTGCTCATCAAAATCTTTGTGATCCATATCATTCTTCCGGCTATCGTGACGGCCGCAATTGCTGAATTTATGAGACGAAAAAAATGGATCAAACAAGGAGATATGAAACTGGAATTATAATTCTTAAAAGCTTCTTAAAAAAGATCAAAGTCTATGACAAGACATCTGAGATATGGTATACTAGTCCAGTAAAAACTCTTCGGGAAACAGGAGGAAAACATATGGAGGATGTAATGAGAGCAATCCGGCATTATGACGATGTTGATTCGTGGAAGACGGTTATGCTTCTATACAATTCCGCATTGAAGGAAGTGGAAACAAAGCTTGAGATCTTAAATGACGAATTCAAGCACGTTCATCGTTATAATCCGATTGAACACATTAAGACAAGGATCAAAACCCCGGAAAGTATTGTGAAGAAGCTGAAACGTTACGGCTATGAGATTTCCATTGAAAATATGATTCAATATATCAATGATATCGCAGGCGTACGTCTGATCTGCTCTTTCACATCCGATATTTACCGGCTGGCAGAGATGATAGGAAACCAAAGTGACCTGAAAGTACTAACGATAAAGGATTACATTAAGACACCAAAGGAAAGTGGTTATAAGAGTTATCATATGCTTGTTTCGGTTCCGATTTTCTTATCGGACAGCGTGGTGAACACGAAGGTAGAGATTCAGATCCGAACGATTGCAATGGATTTTTGGGCAAGTCTTGAGCATAAGATTTATTACAAATTTGAAGGAAACGCTCCGGAGTACATAAGTCGTGAATTAAAAGACTGTGCGGAGATGGTATCAGGGTTGGATGAGAAGATGCTTTCTCTTAATATTGCGATTCAGGAATGCCTGGAAAGAGAAGAATCGACTAAGAGACATCGGGAAGTTACAGAGCCTGTGAAAGAGACGGCGAAGCTGGGCGCAACATCTGAATAAAAAAAGAGAAAATGAAGAGCTAGGAGAAGGGGAATATGGAACAGAATCGTAAAAAGCGTGCAATCACGCAGATGGGATGGACATTTGCAGGGAGTTTGCTCTTTGCGGCAGGCGTGAATCTGATTATTATGCCGATGAAGTTATATAATGGAGGATTCATGGGGGTTGCGCAGTTGATCCGAACATTTGTAGTAAGTGTATTGCATGTGGATGCAGGACAGATCGATCTTGCAGGTATGATTTTTTATATTTTAAATGTGCCATTATTTTATTTGGCATGGAAAGGAATCGGCAAGAGCTTTTGTGTACGTACCGTCATAGCAGCAACGATGGAAAGTGTGCTTCTTACGGTGATTCCGATTCCCAAGACTCCAATCATCACAGATATGTTGACGGCATGTATCATCGGAGGTCTGATCTCCGGAGTAGGAACCGGACTGATTCTTCGAGGTGGAAGTTCCGGTGGCGGTCAGGATATTATCGGCATTCTATGTGCGAAGAAATATCCGGGATTCAGTGTAGGTAAGATTGGGATTATTATGAATATCGGGGTATATGGAGTCTGCATGATGCTCTTTGATATGGAAGTAGTGATCTATTCCCTTATCTATGCAACGGTAGTTTCCCTTGCCATCGATAAGATCCATATTCAAAATATCAATATGAGTGTGATGATCTTTACGAAAAAGCTAGGGGTTGCCAAGGCGATCATGGAAGAAACCGGGCGAGGTGTAACGAACTGGGAAGGAACCGGAGCCTATACGAAGGAAAATACCGAGATTCTCTACGTGGTGATCTCCAAATACGAAGTGAACCAGATTAAGAGAATTGTACAGGGAATCGATCCGAAGGCCTTCATGATCTTCACAGAAGGAACGGCAGTTACCGGTAATTTTGAAAAAAGACTATAGAGAATATGAGCAGAGAATGTGCGTTGCACATTCTCTTTTGCTCCAAGAGGAGAAACTATGCTATATTTGATTTTGGCGATTGCAAGCAGCGCGCTTGTTTCTATATTTATCAGATTGAGTGAGAATTATGTAAAAAATAATATCAGCATGCTCTGTATGAATTATATGATGTGTCTTCTGCTGGCGGTAGGATACACCGGAATGGATAAGATATTCGAGACCGGAGAAGGCTTTGGGACAGCCATAGGACTTGGTGTAGTGAACGGAATCCTGTTCCTGGCATCCTTTGTTTTGTTGCAGATCAATGTCCGAAGAAACGGAGTGGTCTTGTCTGCGACCTTTATGAAACTTGGAGTACTTGTTCCAACACTTTTGTCGGTAATCGCTTTTCGAGAAAAACCAGAAGTCCAGCAAGTGATTGGATTCTTGATCGCACTCTTGGCAATCGTATTGATTAATTTTGAAAAAGGTCAAGGGGAAGCCGGATTTAAAATCGGACTGATTCTGTTGCTTCTAGGTGGCGGAAGTGGAGATGCCATGGCAAAAATCTACGATGAAGTGGGGGCTGCACAATTTGAAGAACAGTTTTTATGTTTCACATTTGCTTCAGCGCTGGTTCTATGCGTGATTTTAGCGATAAAGAAACAGCAGAAACTTACGAAGACAGATATATTGTTTGGTCTATTGGTAGGAATACCGAACTATTTTTCCGCACGTTTCCTATTGAAAGCGGTAGGAGAAGTTCCGGCAGTTGTGGCATATCCAACATATAGTGTTGCTACGATCGTAGTAATCAGCCTCGTAGGAATGCTCTGCTTCAAAGAAAAAATTACAAAGAGACAACAGGTGGCGATCGGCATTATATTAGTGGCGCTCGTACTGTTGAATATATAAGATTGCGTTTCAGCGCAATCTTTTTGCGTTACAGGATAACAAAAGTATCTTTTACATAAACTTAACATAAGGACTGTTTTGGATTTTACAAAGAACAGGTATGATACTACCTGTGAAGAAGATATGAAGTTTATTCCAAAAGGAGAAGAAAAAGTATGAAATTGAAAAAGTTTTTAGCAGTAGCAGCAATCGTAGCAATGACAGCCGTATCAGTAGTAGGCTGCGGAAGTAAAGAAGAAGGAACTGAGGGAGGAACAGAACCAAAAACAGAATGGGATGCAGGTAATGACATCTCCGTCGTATCTAGAGAAGATGGTTCCGGAACAAGAGGCGCTTTCATCGAATTATTCGGAGTAGAAGAAAAAGATGAAAACGGCGAGAAGATGGATATGACAACAGAAGAAGCAGCTATCACAAACAGTACGTCTGTTATGATGAATACGGTAGCAGGAAATGAATATGCAATCGGATACATCTCACTTGCATCTTTGGATGACACAGTAAAAGCGTTAAAAATTGACGGAGCAGAAGCAACAGTAGATAACATCAAATCCGGAACATACAAAATCCAGAGACCATTCAACATCGTAACAAAAGAAGGATTAAGCGATGTAGCACAGGATTTCGTAAACTACATCATGAGCCCGGACGGACAGAAAGTAGTAGAAGAAAACAACGGTATCCCAATGGATGATGTAAAACCATACGAAAGCAACGGAGCAACAGGAAAAATCGTAGTAGCAGGATCATCTTCTGTATCACCGATCATGGAAAAATTAAAAGAAGCTTACTTAAAAGTAAATACAGGCGCTGAAATTGAAATCCAGACAAACGACTCTACAACAGGTGTTACATCTGTGATCGACGGACTTTGCGATATCGGTATGGCATCCAGAGAGTTAAAAGACACAGAAACATCTGCGGGTGTTACACCAACAGTGATCGCATTAGATGGAATCGCTGTGATCGTAAATAACGACAGTGCAGTAGATGAACTTTCAAGCGAACAAGTAAAATCCATCTACACAGGTGAAGTTCTTACATGGGATGAGGTTGTAGAATAAGATGAAAAAAGCATGGACTGAAAAATTCATGCAGGGAGTGTTCTTCATTGCCGCCTGCGCTTCGGTGCTGGCGGTAGCTCTCATTTGTGTGTTTTTATTCGCAAATGGAATCCCTGCCATGAAAGAAATCGGTTTTCTGGACTTCCTGACAGGGGAACGATGGAGACCAAATAATAAAATATTCGGAATCCTGCCAATGATCGCAGGAAGTATCTATGTAACAGCAGGGGCGATTCTCGTAGGAGTTCCAATCGGAATCCTTACATCTGTATTTATGGCAAAATATTGTCCGAAACGAGCATATCCGGTGCTCAAAGGAGCGACAGAGCTTCTTGCCGGAATCCCGTCGGTTGTATACGGTTTCTTCGGGCTTGTTGTGCTGGTACCTGTAACAAGAGAATTCTGCAGAAGCTTACGTGCGGCAGGAATTTTACGAAGCTCAGGAGACGGAAACAGTATTCTGACCGCATCGATCCTCCTTGGTATGATGATTCTGCCGACGATCATCGGTGTGACGGAATCAGCAATCCGTGCAGTACCGGACTCCTACTATGAAGGGGCGCTTGCGCTTGGGGCAACGAAAGAACGCAGCATCTTCCGCGTTATAATCCCGGCGGCAAAATCCGGCGTGGTAGCAGGAATCGTACTTGGAATCGGACGTGCTATCGGAGAAACGATGGCGGTCATCATGGTAGCCGGAAATCAGCCGCGTATGCCGCAAGGAATTGCAAAAGGTGTTCGTACATTGACTGCAAACATCGTTATGGAAATGGGATACGCCACAGACCTCCACAGAGAAGCCTTGATTGCAACGGCAGTGGTACTCTTTGTATTCATCCTGATTATCAACTTGTCCGTATCCTTGTTAAAACGGAGGTCCAGTCATGAATAAAGCAAAAGAAAAACTACAAGCATATATACGGAAACCAGGCTCTTTGATCCTCATGCTGCTCGTCATGCTGGCGGCGGTCATGACATTTTTGGTGCTGTTCTTCCTCATCGCCTATATCCTGATCAAGGGAGTTCCGCACTTAAAACCGGATTTATTCGCACTCCACTATACAACAGACAATGTGTCCCTGATGCCGGCGCTTTTTAACACGGTGATCATGACATTTTTCTCACTGCTTATTGCAGTGCCGCTTGGAATCTTTTCCGCAATTTTCCTTGTGGAATACTCCGGAAAAGGCAATAAATTTGTGGATATCATCCGTATTACAACAGAAACACTTTCCGGAATCCCATCCATCGTATATGGTCTGTTCGGAATGCTGTTCTTTGTATCCGCTTTGAAATGGGGCTTTTCTCTTATGGCAGGCGCATTTACCTTGGCGATCATGATATTGCCGCTTATCATGCGTACAACAGAAGAAGCATTAAAATCCGTACCGGACAGCTATCGTGAAGGGAGCTTTGGGCTGGGAGCAGGAAAGCTACGTACCGTATTTCGCGTGGTGCTTCCAAGCGCCGTACCGGGAATCCTTGCCGGAGTGATTTTGGCAATCGGCCGAATCGTCGGAGAAACAGCGGCTCTTATCTATACTGCAGGAACTGTGCCGGAATTGGCAGCCAATCCGATGGATTCGGGAAGAACCTTAGCCATCCATATGTACAACCTGTCAAATGAAGCGCTTTATACAAATCAAGCGTATGCAACAGCAGTAGTCCTTCTTGTTCTCGTAGTAGGAATCAACTGTCTGTCAGGCTTTGTAGCAAGAAAGATCACGAAAGGAAAGAACAATGAGTAAGATTAGCGTCAAGGATCTGAATTTATATTATGGAGATTTCCATGCGCTTAAAAATGTAAATTTAGAGATTGAATCCAATAAAATCACAGCATTTATCGGCCCAAGCGGGTGCGGTAAATCCACACTGTTAAAATCATTAAACCGTATGAACGATCTGGTAGAAGGATGTAAGATCCAAGGGCAGATCTTGTTAGACGGAGAAGACGTATACCGTGGAATGGATGTGAACCTTCTCCGTAAAAGAGTTGGTATGGTATTCCAAAAACCGAACCCATTCCCAATGAGCATCTATGACAATATTGCCTTTGGACCAAGAACTCACGGAATCCATTCCAAATCAAAGCTCGATGATATCGTAGAGAAATCTCTTCGTGATGCGGCTATCTGGGAAGAAACAAAAGATCGTCTCAAAAAAAGCGCCCTCGGAATGTCCGGAGGACAGCAGCAAAGACTCTGCATCGCAAGAGCGCTTGCAGTACAGCCGGAGGTTCTTCTTATGGATGAGCCGACCTCTGCATTAGACCCGATTTCCACATCGAAGATAGAAGACCTTGCGATGGAATTGAAAAAAGATTATACTATTGTCATGGTGACACACAACATGCAGCAGGCAGTTCGTGTATCGGATAATACCGCATTCTTCCTGTTAGGAGAAGTTATTGAATATAACGAGACAGAGAAGCTCTTCTCTATCCCGTCAGACAAGCGTACAGAAGACTATATTACAGGGAGGTTTGGTTAATTATGAGAAACAAATTCGATATGCAACTTGACCGCATGAATGAGATGTTGATCGAGATGGGAGAACTGTGTGGCAAAGCCATTGCCAACGCAACAAAAGCCGTAGAAGCAAAGGATCTGGAGATGGCGAAGATGGTCATCAGCGAAGACGAGGAGATCGATCAGCTGGAAAAAGATATCGAACGCCTTTGCTTAAAGCTTCTATTACAGCAGCAACCGGTAGCAAGAGACTTACGTCAGATCTCCGCAGCCCTTAAGATGATTACCGATATGGAACGTATCGGAGATCAGGCTGCCGATATCGCAGAAATCTTAATCTCCGGTCAGATCAAAGAAATGAGCGCACATGGGTATCTGGTAGATATGGCATCCCAGACAAGCGAGATGGTGAAAAAAAGTATTCAGGCATTCGTAGAAAAAGATCTGGATATGACGCGAAAGGTCATCGTGGCAGACAATGACGTGGATCAGCTCTTTGATCAGATTAAGGAAGCGCTGATCACATTCCTTGCAAAGGAGCAGAGCAAGGGAGGGGAAGCTCTTGATATGCTCATGATCGCCAAGTATCTGGAACGTATCGGAGACCACGCGACCAACATTGCAGAATGGGTGGAATTCTCCATCACCGGTGTACACCGCAAATTAAATTAGAACTTAAAGGAGATCAACAGAATGATATATTGCGTAGAAGATGACAGTAACATTCGAGATCTGGTTGTATACACATTGGAATCTACAGGAATGAAAGCCTGTGGATTCGAAGATGGAAAAGCATTCATAGAAGCTTTGGCGTTCGAGACGCCAGAGCTTGTTTTGCTTGATATTATGCTTCCGGGGGAAGATGGACTGACTATCCTAAAAAAACTAAAATCTGCAGCCAAAACAAAAGACATTCCGGTCATTATGCTAACGGCCAAGGGGTCGGAGTATGACAAAGTCATCGGACTGGATTCCGGAGCCGACGACTATATCGCCAAACCGTTTGGCATGATGGAATTAGTATCAAGGATCAAAGCGGTTCTTCGAAGAACACAGAAAAATACAAAAGACACGCTCTACCGCATTGAAAACCTGGAATTGGATATTGAAAAACATAAAGTCAGAGTAGACGGACAAGACGTGACGTTGACGTTAAAAGAATTCGAAATGCTGGAAAAACTGGTAAAGAACCAGCACATTGTTTTGACAAGAGACAAGCTCTTAGAAGAAATCTGGGGATACGATTTTGATGGAGAAACACGAACAGTAGACGTCCATGTCCGGACACTTCGACAGAAACTTGGAAGTGCCGGCGAACTGATCGAGACTGTTCGAGGAGTTGGATACCGCATGGGAGGCAACAATGAGAAGTAAGATTCAAAGAAGCATGATTCTTGTGCTTTGCATTACGCTTGCCATCTCGTATCTCCTTCTTACGGTTGCAGTCTATAACCAGACGTTCCAAAATCTGCAGGCAGAAGTAGAGCAGGAAGCCCGCTACATCAAAGAGGCCATTGATATCTCCGGAACAGACTATCTGGAAGCGATGGATAACGTCCAGCAAAATACAAGAGTTACAGTTATCACACCGGAAGGCAATGTAGTATACGATACGAAGGATGATGAATTGACTCTTGCCAATCACAAAAACCGCATCGAAGTAAAAGCAGCGCTACTTCATGGAGAAGGGAGGGACGTTCGCGTATCCGACACGATCAAAGAACGCTCCATCTACTATGCGCTCCTTCTGAAAGACGGGAACGTACTACGTGTTTCCAGGACTGTAGATAATGTGTTGCCGATGTTCATTCAAGTATTGCCTTATATTACGATTATTGCAGTTGTGATGATCTGCTTTGCGATTATTCTTGCCCGTTGGCAGACGTCCCGTCTCATTCGTCCGATCAACGAATTGGACTTAAACGAACCGTTGAAAAACGAAATCTACGAGGAATTTAAGCCTCTCTTGGAACGAATTGATAAGCAGAATAAAGAAAAAGATGCGGCAGCCCAAATGCGAAAAGAATTCTCCGCAAATGTATCCCATGAACTAAAAACACCGCTTACCTCTATCTCCGGCTATGCCGAGATTATGAAAAGCGGGCTGGTAAAGCCGGAAGATATGCCGAAATTCTCGGAACGCATCTACGATGAGGCGTGCCGACTAATCACCTTAGTCGAGGATATCATCAAGCTGTCCAAACTGGACGAAGAACGAGTAGAAATCGAAAAAGAAGACGTGGATCTCTACGAACTTGCTATGGATGTGTGCAGCAGACTGTCACTTCCGGCAGAACGGAAGGGCGTACAGATCAAAGTCCATGGGGAATCGGTGATCTGCCATGGAGTGAGACCGGTGTTGCAGGAAATGCTCTATAATATCTGTGCCAATGGAATTAAGTACAATAAAGATGGCGGAAAGCTGGACGTATGGGTTGGCAATACTTTGTCCGGGAAAAAAGTCATTGTCCGGGACAGCGGAATCGGAATTCCGAAGGAAGATCTAGATCGAATCTTTGAACGCTTCTACCGTGTAGACAAAAGTCATTCCAAACAAAGCGGAGGGACCGGTCTTGGGCTATCGATTGTAAAACACGGCGCCATGCTCCATCAGGCAGAAGTTCATGTGGAAAGTGAACTCGGAAAAGGAACAAAGATGGAATTAATCTTCAAAAACGATATTTCGGTGTAAAAAGTGTTATAGCAACACACTTTTTCGTTGCAAAAAATGTTGAATGCAAGTTGGGAAGAATTATTGAAGACAGAAGTCAAAGGGGAGCGGCCCATTATGGACCGTTCCCCTTTTCAAAATGGTGTATTATTATTTTTCACCAGATTTTTGAGAGTTAAATTCTTCCATATATTTTTCGGCATTCTCACGACTCAAAGAGAAGTTCTCCATAAGTTTTTCTATGATCTGTTCTATTGGGATGTGAAAATCCATGCATGTTTTGATTGTTCCGATAATTCCTGTACCGAGTCCCTCAGCAAGCCCTTCGGCAAGTCCCTCAGCTTTACCATCTTCGCGTAACATCTGTCCAATTGTTGTCATTTTAATCGCCTCCCTGATTTCTTCGATTTCTGCTTTTTCTAAAAACTTTTCAGCCATTGCGTATACTACTGATTCAATTTTTTCGATTTCAGCTTTGGAAATGTTACTTTCCGCTTGTTTTGAAAATTCGAATGCTTTCTTGATTCGTTCCTTCTGACTCATATTGCCACCCATGAGGGGACAGAGAGTTAGGGGAATCAGATCATCTTTTGTCAAACGTGCCCCTGAGTCCAATTTGTTTTGCAATCGTTCCATCAATTCTTCGACAATATAGTTTGTCATAATAATAGGTTGAATACGATACGTGTTTACGCCTTCGGTAAATTCGGTCATCGGATTTTTGATTGTTCCCGAGAATAGCACGTAGGTAGTGACCTTTACCTTGTGTTGGTAGCTGGTCATTGCTTCGTATACACGGAATCTTTTCAGTCCTTCTAAACCTTCGTTTTTACTCTGAAATTCAAAATGACTCCAAGAGCCATCCTCCATGATAAGGTTAAAATCCTGAAATAATTTCTGCATCTCAAGATACACCAATTCAGTTGGAGCAATACCTACGGCTTTCTCCTGAAATCCCCAATAAGGAAGAAGTTCATCCTTAAAATACTGCATGACTGTTTTCAGCACAGCATCTTCCGTTTGTCGGTATACATCGTCTCCTTGACACGTTCTTTTTCTGTTGTCTTCATCCATATAAAGTCCTTTCTGTAAGGCTATATAGAGAAACTATCTTTAGTTTTATCATAGCAAAAACGTCAATCCCAGACAATGGATTTCTTACTTTTTGATTTTAAATTCTTTTCAAATGTGAATTGGTTCCGAAACGGAAGATTCAACATAGAAAAATTGATTTGTAAATGATATTTTAGAATTGTGATAGCTCCCAATACAGCAACCATCATCTGTGATGTAATCACTATATCCGACTGCGAAGGGAAAGTCAAGAATAAAAGAAGTATCTTCGGAAGTGTGCAGATAAGCAACATTTCGGAAGATACTTCTATGTGCAATAGAATATTCCTACGGAATCCTATTTACTTGTAGTTACTCTTCTACAAATACTTCTTTTCCCATTCCACAGATCGGGCATACCCAATCTTCCGCAACATCTTCAAAAGCAGTTCCTGGTGCGATTCCGTTGTCTGGATCGCCGAGTTCAGGATCATATACATATCCGCATGGTTCACATACATATTTCTTCATTATTTTTTACCTCCAATACTCTATTTGTACTGCATTGCATCAATGCAAATACATTATAGCACAATTCTTACAGTTCATGTGAAAAACTTCACTTTTTTTCGTCGAAACATTTGCAAAAAATGAAGTGAGGGTGAAAATAATTGGTGAAAATTTCATGTAAGAAAATATTGTAGAATCTTGTCGGATTTGGTACAATGTATTTAAAATGTATAAAAATAAAATTAAAAATTTATAAAAATATAAATGAGGGTAGAAAAATGAATGAAAGAAAGATATTGTTCCGGGTACTGAGTATTGGTCTTTTTGCGTTAGTGGCAGCATTTGTTCTGCTTTTTGCATATGTAGATATGAGATGGTGGGACTGGAAAGCAACGGCGATCAATCCGGCACACACTGTAATTGCGACGGCAATCATGGTGGTAATCGGGGTGACTGTTTATATTACTAGAAATCGAAGAAGATAATGACGGCATGGAAAAAGACTGACTACATCATTGAGACGGTCTTTTTTCGTATATAAAGGTAGTTGAGATTACGGATAAGAATGGGAGAAGAAACTGAGAATATGGAACAGAAAACTAAAAAATGGAAATTACAATGGATATATAAAGCGTTATTACTATGCTTTGCAGATGTTTTGATTGTCATGGGATCTTACTTCATGGCGTTATTTATGCGATTTGACTTTAGAATCGATAGGATACCGGAAGAATATATGGCGGGATATTTGTGGTCGATGCCGTTTTGGATCGTGTCTACGATTGTTGTATATTATATTTATAAACTGTATCATAGTATATGGGCATTTGTTAGCATTACAGAATTAAAAAGAATTACAATAGCTGATCTTGTGCTGATTCCGGTATATATGATAGGAACATGGTTCATGGAACTACATATGCCAAAGTCATATTATTTTATGGGATATATTCTAAGTTGCGTATGCTGTGCCGGTGTGAGATTCTCATATCGTTACATTCGTTTCTATATTCGTTCTCTGCATGGAGAGGGAAAAGCTGAGAGAAAACAAGATCGTATCATGATCATCGGTGCAGGCATGGTCGGTCAGACATTGATGCGAGAAATTCGAAAAGCAGACTCTATTCAGGGAAAAGTAGTCTGTGCCATCGATGATAATCCAGAGAAAATAGGACGTATCTTGGAAGGAATTCCAATTGTGGGAAATCGCTATGATATTGTAGATATGGTAAAAAAATATGATGTGGATCGTATCATTTATGCAATTCCTTCTACAACAGGACAGAATCGAAAAGATATCTTAAATTTATGTAAAGAGACAGGTTGTCGAATGCAAACAGTTCCGAGTGTTAGCCAGATTGTCAACGAAGAAGTCAGTATGACAAAGCTTCGTGAAATCGAAATCTCGGACTTATTAGGCAGAAAACAGATTCTTGTCAATATGGATGAAATCAGTGAATATATTAAAGGAAAAGTTGTTCTTGTCACCGGAGGAGGCGGAAGTATTGGTTCAGAACTTTGTCGTCAGGTTGCGGCAAGAGATCCAAAGCAACTGATTATCCTGGATATCTACGAGAACAATGCCTATGATATCCAAATGGAATTACGAAAAAAATATCCGGACTTAAATTTGAAAGTCATCATTGGCTCTGTTCGTGACAGCCGTAAGATATTCAAAGTGTTCGGAACATATCGTCCAGATATCGTCTATCATGCGGCAGCGCATAAGCACGTACCGCTCATGGAAGACAGTCCATGTGAATCGATTAAAAATAATGCAATCGGAACGTATAAGACTGCATTTGCGGCTCTTGTGCATGGAACGAAGAAGTTTGTATTGATCAGCACAGATAAAGCGGTTAATCCAACTAATATCATGGGAGCGAGCAAACGTCTCTGTGAGATGATTATTCAGGCTTTCGATCACAAGGTAAAAGAAGGAAAAGCAGAAGAGATTCCACAGCTTTTCACTCATAAGATGGATAAGGATTTGGAAAATATAGAACTTGAGAAAGAGCTACGTAATGCAAAGACAGAATTCGTAGCAGTTCGATTCGGAAACGTACTTGGAAGCAATGGTTCTGTTATTCCGCTTTTTAAGAAGCAGATTGCAGCAGGTGGACCTGTAACGGTTACAGATCCGGAGATTATCCGTTACTTCATGACAATCCCGGAGGCGGTAAGCCTTGTGATGCAGGCGGGAACATATGCTGAAGGCGGAGAAATCTTTGTCTTAGATATGGGAGAACCGGTAAAGATCGATACATTAGCAAGAAACTTGATTTGCTTGTCTGGATATAAACCGGATGAAGATATCAAGATCGAGTATACAGGACTTCGTCCAGGTGAGAAGCTATATGAAGAGAAGCTGATGGCAGAAGAGGGACTGAAGAGAACAGAAAATGAATTGATTCATATCGGTATGCCGATTCCGTTCGATATCAACGAGTTCTTTGTGAATCTTGATGAACTGACGAATAAAGCATATGCAAATGTAGGAAATATTAGAGAGTTGGTAGAAAAGATGGTATCGACATATCATCCGACAGAAGGGTAAGGAACCCATATAGTTATATAAAATATAAGTAGGAAATAGAAAAAAGGAAAGGATAGATTATGAATTATTTAGTAGTAGTGGCTCATCCAGATGATGAGGTGCTAGGTGCAGGAGCAACAATAGAAAAATTGATTAAAGAAGGACATCGAGTGGCTGTAGCGGTTATGGTTTCACAGGCCGCTGCAAGAAAAAACTTATCTTCTACCTTAACTGATGATGAAAAAGAGGCATTAGCATGTATTGGTGTTGATAAAGTGTATCATGCAAATTTTCCTAATATAAAAATGAATATAACGCCCCATCTGGAGTTAGTTCAATTTGTTGAAAAATGTATCGAGGATTGGAACCCGGAGTGTATTATAACTCATCATCCGACGGATACGAATAATGATCATGTACAGACAACGTATGCTGTACAAGCTGCAAGTAGGCTATTTCAGCGGAGATGGTGCTAGAAATGATTTGCCACCGTTGAAAGAAGTATTATATATGGAGGTGCTTTCGAGTACAGAATGGTCCTTGGATTCTTCTTCAAATCGGTTTATACCTAATTATTTTGTTGAAATTGGGACGGAGGGGGTAGAGACTAAGTTACGAGCACTTTCAAAATATAAAGGTGTTATGAGGATGTATCCGCATCCACGATCAAAAGAAGCTATAGAAGGTTTGGCGGCCTATAGAGGGGTTCAAGCAGGGTGTAATTATGCGGAAGCGTTTGAGTGTGTATTTAAGAGGAAGTAATAATGTATAAGATAATTAAAAGAATGTTTGACATATGTGCATCGGGAATAGCTCTAATTGTGTTAAGCCCTTTGTGGGGGGTAGCGATTATAGGAATTTTAATCTCAGATCCTGGACCGATTTTGTATATGGCAAATCGGGTGGGAAAAAACAACAAGCATTTCAAGATGTTTAAGTTTAGAAGTATGCGAGTGGATCGAAATGCAAATGAAAAAAGTCTCCGTGCAGATACGAATCGTATTTTTAAATGGGGAAAATTCATGAGAGATACAAAATTAGATGAATTACCACAATTATTGAATGTTTTTTTGGGAGATAGCGGTATAATAGGGACAACCAAGAAAAACCTTGATTTTACAAGGGTTTCGCTGGCTTAGTCGAATTTTGTTATGATAATTTTTCTGTATGGTTGTGTCGAGTAAGTTGCGAAACTGCGAAAAGTGAATGGTTTCTTGGATGCTTATTTTGACCCACACTATAAGCTGAAAAATTATGATAAGGAGGTTTGACCTAGCCTGCGAATGATCTTTTTAATAAGAACATTCACAGGCTAGTCGTCGTGTTGAAGAACTTACCTAATAAAAATAAATAATTATGAGGAGTGTATTGAAAATGGGAAGAAAATTATTAATTGTAGCCTCTAAAAGATATGGAGATTATGTAAAAGAGATAGCAGAGTCAATGGGATGCTTTGAGAAAATCGCTTTTGTAGATAATGAAAGAGAAGGAGCTATTGGAAAACTGGAGGATGTGGAAAGTTTTTATCCGGAATATAACTGTGCAATAGCTGCATGTGACGATGGAACAGAAAGACTTGAGTGGAATAAAAAGTTGGAGGCACTTTACAATATTCCAGTTTTATTTCATATGGATTCTACTATTTCTCCATCAGCTAATTTAATGCCTGGCTGTATTGTTGAACCAAGAGCTGTTGTCGGCTGTGGAAGTACTATTGGGCAGGCAACGGTCATTGGTGCCAATAGTGTAGTAGAGCCATATTGCCTTGTTGGAGATAGTTGCACATTAAAATCAGGAACAATTGTGAAATCAACAAGTATGGTTGCAATGAACACAAGCACAGAACAAGGAAGTGTTTTGTTTACATCATTAACAAAGGAATGATAAGGATTAATAATTATAGGAAGGATAAACCTCCTCAATTTTCGTGGGGGGGGGTAAGCGATGAATACAACAAATGAAAAAAATAAGAATTTGAATTATACTCAACAAAAAAATTCTCCAAATATAAGATGGATGTTAGTTGGGTATGATTTGATTGTATACGCAATCGTTGCAGTTATACTTTTAGTTATTTATGGTGGTATGGACAAATTATCATCTACAGGAATACTTCAACAAGTATGCTTGTCAGCTGGATGCATTTTTGCAGCACGTCTTTTGGGTAAAATCTATGGACAGGTATGGAGATATGGTGGAATTCAGTGCTATATTCGTTTGCTTTTTACTGATTCTATCGCTTTTATTGTGTATCTGTGTCTGGAACTTCTGCTTCCAGTGCAAAAAATAACATTTGCCAGAATGTTGTCATTAGCCAGTATGAACTTGTTAGGTGCGTTAGCGTTACGTATTCTGTATCGCTATGCGTATAAATGCGGAAATCAGAAAACAGTTGGAGGGAAGCTACTTTCTATATTATTACGTTTGTTTTCTGGAATAGAAGCAGGAAATGATAAAGAAGTTCAGAAAATCAAAGTTGCAATTATTGGCGCTGGTCGAGTAGGAGTTAGTTTAGCTGAAGAACTTTTGAATAATTCAGAAGCAGCCTATATTCCAAGGGGATTCATTGATGTAAACAAAGAGAAAGTTGGGCGTGAAATTCATGACATTCCAGTTTGGTCAGAAGATGAGGCAACACTTCAGAAGTTAGGCGAATTTGAAGTACAAGAGATTATTTTTGCAATCCCATCAATGGATGCAGATAAGAAAAAAGCTCTTTATGAATATTACAAAAATGCAGGATATAAGTTGAAAGTTTATGATTATCCGACCATGTATACTGCAGGCGGAAAGAGGCATCTTAGAGAATTTGATATTGAAGAACTTTTGTTTAGAAAACCATTAGTGGTTTCTGATGAAAGAACAAATGCTTACTACAAAGACAAGATAGTACTTATTACTGGCGGTGGCGGTTCCATTGGATCAGAACTTTGCAGACAGTTGGCAAAGATGAATCCGAAGAAAATCATTATCTTAGATATTTATGAGAATGGTGCATATGATGTTCAGCAGGAATTGAAGATTGCCTATGGAAATAAACTGGATTTACAGATTGAAATTTGCTCTATTACTCATAGAAAAGCACTGGAAAAAGTATTTGAAAAATATCATCCGCAGATCATTATCAATGCAGCCGCTCATAAGCATGTTCCTTTGATGGAGCATAACTGTGTAGAAGCTATTTACAACAATGTATTTGGTACACAGAATCTGGTGGAGCTTTGTGAGGAGTATGGTGCAGAACGCTTTATGATGGTATCAACAGATAAAGCAGTTAATCCTACAAATGTTATGGGCGCAACTAAGAGAATGTGCGAGATGATTGTCCAGAGTGCAAGTACACACGGAAAAGTAAAATATAGTGCAACACGTTTTGGAAATGTACTTGGCAGTGCCGGATCAGTTATTCCGTTATTTAAACGCCAGATCGCTAATGGCGGACCGGTTACAGTTACAGATAAACGAATCATCAGATATTTTATGACAATTCCGGAAGCATCACAGCTTGTACTTCAGAGCGGTGCAATTGCCAATAATGGAGAGCTGTTCGTTCTGGATATGGGACAGCCGGTAAAGATTATGGATCTGGCAGAAAATATGATTCGTCTGTCCGGTGTACAGGGAATAGAAATTGTTGAAACTGGATTAAGGCCAGGAGAAAAGTTGTATGAGGAACTGTTAGTTAAGACAGAAGAACTCGATAAAACAGACAACAGTATGATTTTCATTGAAAGAGATAATGCACTGAGTAAAGAAGAAATCTATAAAAAGATTAATGTACTTAGAGATGCATGTGATACAGGTGATGATCTGATTGCAAAAGAAGCTCTCCGAAGTGTTGTTCCAACATTTAAAAGACCGGAAGACGTAAATAAAGAGATTGCTTAATAACAAGTTAATACATTCTGAAAAAATGAGATTAGGCGAAAAGAGGTAGAAAGTTATGTTTAAAGTAAATAATAAATTTGAAAAATTTGAGTCTAAAGTATGGTTGAGCAGCCCAACCATGCATGGTCCGGAAATTGAATATGTGAAAGAAGCGTATGAAACAAACTGGATGTCCACAGTTGGTAAGAATATCAATGAAGTAGAAAGAATGGCATGTGAATATATCGGCTGCAAATACGCAGTTGCATTATCAGCAGGAACAGCGTCCTTGCATCTGGCAATGAAACTGGCAGGAATTGAAGCATATGGTATGCCAAAGGTGGGGCATGGGACACTAGAAGGAAAGAAAGTATTCTGCTCTGATATGACTTTCGATGCAACGGTAAATCCAGTTGTATATGAAGGTGGAGAACCTGTATTTATTGATGCAGAGTATGACACATGGAATATGGACCCGGTGGCATTGGAAAAGGCATTTGAAATTTATCCAGATACGAGAGTTGTAGTGATCGCACACTTATATGGAACACCAGGAAAAATTGACGAATTAAATGCAATTATCAAAAAGCATGGAGCTATCCTTGTAGAAGATGCCGCAGAATCTATGGGGGCTACATATAAAGGGGTACAGACCGGTACATTTGGAAAATATAATACAATTTCTTTCAACGGTAATAAGATTATTACCGGAAGTGCCGGAGGGTGTTTCCTGACAGATGATGAAGAAGCGGCAAATAAAGTACGCAAATGGTCTACACAGGCGAGAGAAAATGCAGCTTGGTATCAGCATGAAGAGCTTGGATACAATTATCGCATGAGTAATGTAATAGCAGGAGTAGTCCGTGGACAGTTCCCGTATCTGGATGAACACATTGCACAGAAGAAAGCGATTTATGAGAGATATAAAGAGGGCTTAAAAGGTCTTCCAGTTTCTATGAATCCGATGGATCTGGAAAACACACAACCAAATTACTGGCTGTCCTGTTTGATTATTGATTCAGAAGCAATGTGCAAACAGGTTCGTGGTGAGCAGGATGTGTGTTATGTAAAAGAAACAGGAAAGTCTTGCCCAACAGAGATTCTGGAAGCGATTGCATCTATTAATGCTGAAGGACGTCCGATTTGGAAACCAATGCATATGCAGCCGATTTATCGTTTGAATCCATTTGTTGTCAGAGATGGAAACGGACGTGCAAGATCAAATGCTTATATTGCAGGTGGAGTGGCTGATGTAGGAATGGACATTTTTACAAGAGGATTATGCCTGCCAAGTGACAATAAAATGACAACAGAGCAGCAGGATAGAATTATTGAAGTAATAAAAGCCTGCTTTGAATAATTAATTGAAACAAATATATGGAGAAGTAATATGTATGCAAAGTACTTTAAGCGATTAATAGATTTTTCATTGAGCTTAATAGCGTTAATTACTCTTTCGCCTCTTTTGGTGCTTCTAATAATACTAGGGACTGTGTTTATGAGAGGAAATCCATTTTTTACACAAGAGCGTCCGGGAAAAAATGAAAAGATTTTCAAGTTAATAAAGTTTCGGACAATGGATAATCGAAAAGATAAAAAAGGAAACTTATTGCCAGATGAAGTTAGATTAAATAAATATGGACGTTTTTTACGAGCATCATCTCTTGATGAATTACCTGAATTGGCTAATATCCTAAAAGGCGATATGAGTCTTATAGGACCAAGGCCTTTGCTCGTTGCCTATTTGCCGAGATATAACGAATTTCAGCGTCATAGGCATGATGTAAGACCGGGATTAACAGGATATGCTCAAGCGCATGGAAGAAATGCAGTTTCATGGGAAGATAAGTTTGCAATGGATGTATGGTACACAACGCATATTACTTTTAAGGAAGATATTAAGATTATCTTATCGACAATAAATACTGTTTTGAAGCATGAGGGTATTAGTTCTGAATCATCAGCAACTATGGAAGAATTTATGGGTACTCCGAAAGGTGTAACGGCAAAATGGGAGGTTCCCTATTGAAAAAATTAGTAATAATAGGTGCAAGTGGGCATGGAAAGGTCATTGCAGACATAGCTCTGAAAAATCAGTATGATGAGATTGTTTTTTTGGATGATGATAAAACGATAACAGAGTGTGCTGGATTTGAGGTAAAAGGGACAACAGAAAATATTGAAGAATATTTATCTTGGGATTTTATTGTCGCAATAGGAGATGCGCTTGCTAGGCAGAATATTTTTGAAAAATTGGAAAATATACCATGCAATATAGTTTCGCTAATTCACCCAAAAGCTGTAGTTAGTAGGAGGGTAGAAATTAAAAAGGGAACTGTAGTTATGGCAGGCGCTGTGATTAATTCGGATACAAAAATAGGTAAAGGCTGTATTGTGAATACGGGGGCATCTGTTGATCATGATGGGATAGTAGATGATTTTGTACATATATCAGTAGGCGCACATGTTGCTGGCAATGTACATATTGGTTTGAGAACCTGGATAGGAGCAGGGGCAATTGTTCTGAACAATTTAAGTATTTGCAATAACTGTATGGTGGGAGCAGGAGCAGTTGTGATTGAAAATATAGATGAAAAAGGAACATATATTGGTGTACCAGCAAAGCGTTTGATGAAGGAGTAAGAGAATGAAAAAAATATGTTTTGTAACGACTGTTTCCATAACGATAAAGTCATTTTTATTACAGTTTAAAGATTACTTAGTTAATAAGGATTATGATGTGACCTTTATCTGCAATACAGATGAGAGTATGTATGAGTTATGCAATGATCAAGTACATTATATTCCGGTTCCTATGAAAAGAGGAGTGGGACTGGATGGGTTATCGGTAATTAATAAATTGACCAAAATATTTAGAGAAAATAAATTTGATATTATTCAATATTCAACGCCCAATGCTGCATTGTATGCATCGATAGCGGCAAAAAGAGCAGGATGTGCAAATCGTTTATACTGCCAGTGGGGAATTAGGTATATGGGATTTGATGGTGGCATTAAGCGTGTGATATTTAAAGAAATTGAAAAAATAGTTTGCAACAAGTCATCAGTAATCGAGTGTGAAAGTTATTCGATTTATAGATTTAGTATAAGTGAAAAATTGTATCCAGCATCAAAAGCTTCGGTTATATGGAATGGGAGTGCCTGTGGTGTTGATTTAAATAAATACTGCATAGATAAAAAAGCCAAATGGAGAGAAGAAATAAGATCAGAGCTAAAAATTGCAGAAAACGCACCAGTATTTGGATATGTTGGAAGAATAACAAGGGATAAAGGTGCTAATGAGTTATTGACAGCTTTTAGAGAGGTTGTTAAGAAAAAGAATGCATATTTATTGATGATCGGTATGTTTGATGATGCTAATACCATTGAGGCTGATTTGCGTAAATGGGCTGAAGAGTCAAAAAATGTAATTTTTGTTGATTGGACAGATAAAGTCGAAAAATATTATAGTGCAATGGATGTATTTTGCTCTTTAAGTTATAGAGAAGGATTTGGCTTGGTTGTTATTGAAGCAGCGGCAATGGGATTACCGGGAATAGTTACAGACGTACCAGGTCAGGTAGATACTATTGAACCGAATGTAGATGGATGGTCTGTACCGGCAAAAAATGTTGATAAAGTTATTAATACGATAGAACATTGCATTGATAATCCAGAAGAAGTAAGAAAATACGGTTGCAATGCAAGACGACATGTAGAAGAAAAATATGAGCAAAATGAATTATTTAAAAGGCTGACTGAACATAGAGATAGTTTATGTAAAGCAGGAAAGTAAATGGGTGAGGTTAGAAGAATGCCAAAGATTTCTGTGATAATGGGTGTACATAATGGAGAGAAGACATTGCCAAGAGCAATTGATTCTATATTAAATCAAACTTTTACAGACTTTGAATTGATTATATGTGATGATTGCTCAACAGATGCAACGATTCAAGTGATAAAAGATTATATAGAAAAGGATAATAGAGTTATTTTAATAAGAAATGAGTCAAATTCTGGTTTGGCAGCATCTTTGAATAATTGTATAAATATTTCAAAGGGAGAGTATATTGCACGAATGGATGATGATGATATTTCTCATGTAGATCGCTTCGAAAAGCAAAACAACTTTTTAGATGGACATCGGGAGTATGCAATTGTAGGGACGTGTAGAAATACTTTTGATAAGGCAGGAATTTGGAATACATATGGTCAGGGTGGAGAATTGACAAAGGAAGATATTATTAAATGTAATATTTTTACACACCCGACAGTAATGATGCGTAGAGAAGCATTGGTTTCCGCAGGAATGTACACTGTTTGTGAACGAACAATGCGAGGTCAAGATTTTGATCTTTGGTGTAAGATGTATGCTTGTGGATACAAGGGATATGTTTTACCAGACGTTTTGTTTGACTATTATGAGGAGCGAAACAAAATAAAAGAAATAAAAGCAAAGTATAGGTTAAATAACTATCGAACACACATGATTTGGCGAAAAAAAATGGGACTGTCAAGAAAATATGATTTGTATGCTTATAAAGAACTTGTAGCTATAATTGTCCCACAAAAGTTACTTGTTAAGTATAAGAAAATGCGCCAGGGAAAATAGGAAGGATACAGATATGGAATCTAAAATAAATGTTGCAGTCACAGGATATTTTGGAACAGGTTCGTCAGCGGTTGTTGATTTGTTAAAGGAATATGGAAATGTACGGGTTGTTCCTTATGAAAATCAGTCTTACGAACATAATGTTCTATATCATCATGGCGGACTGTATGATGTGTGTACGTTGTTATCCAGAGGGAATACGTTGTACACATCTGATAAAGTGATTAGTACATTCATAACAGAAATGAAACGATTGAATGATTACAATTATGTGTGGTTTGGATCTTATCAGAAAATGTTTGGTAATAAATTTATGGATTTAGTATATGAATTTGTTG
This sequence comes from uncultured Lachnospiraceae bacterium, assembly GCA_900550235.1. Classification (GTDB taxonomy): domain Bacteria; phylum Bacillota; class Clostridia; order Lachnospirales; family Lachnospiraceae; genus Faecalimonas. Next base: position 13,515 of record URRQ01000015.1, on the reverse strand, counting down.
AAAGCATAGCAGAAAAAAGGGAGGATAAAACCACAAATCACATCGTTAAAACACGATTTTCAATATTGAAAGCGGCAGCACAAGTTGCTCTCCATATAACGCAAAAAAGACGATTTTCAAATTATGGAGTGAAATATATATATGATAATGAAGAGGCGTATTGTGCATTGCCAAGTGAAAGAGAATTATATGATGCGGCTAAAAAATTTACGTCTGGTTATTTTTCGCTGTTTGATAATGGAACAGAGAATGAAGTGAAAATCTTTGATCATATAATTTGGCCAGGACAGATAGATGATTTTCAAAAATGTTTTGACAATAATTTTAAGATGATAATTGTCGATAGAGATCCGAGAGATTTATATATTTTGGATCAACATATATGGTCAAATAATGCCTTTAGAAAAAGTAAAGTTCATTTTCCAACAGATACGGTAGCTTTTTCGGAAGAGTGGAAAAATACGTTAGTAGAGGAATTCAAGAATCCTAATGCAATGAGAGTTCACTTTGAAGATTTGATATATGATTATGAAAATACCGTAAATAGTATTGAAACATTTTTGGGACTAAAGAAAGAACAACATATACATAAAAAAGAACATTTTAATTCAAAAGATTCCATTGAAAATACGCAGGTATTTAGAGTACACGAAGAATGGGAAAAGGAAGTGGAAACTATTGCAAATCTGGTTCCGGATTTACTGTATAAATTTCCTTATGATAGAAAACCGGAAAGAGAAAAAATGTTTGCAGATGATTCAATGGGCAAAGTAAAAATATAAAAACCGAGGAATAAAAGTATGAAAAAAAAGATTTTATTTGTTACGAACCATTTTCGATTTTCAAATGGTGTAGCAACAGTATTGAGAAATTTAATTGCTAATCTTGATGAAAATGAATACGATATTTCATTACTTGCAATATATGAATTTAATCAAGAATTTGCAGCACCAATAATGAAAAAAATAAAGGTTATACCAGGATACAATTTTTATTTTAGAGGGTTTGATAAACTTATAAATTTGATACCACCAGAGAGAATATATAAAAAATTTGTAAAAGAGAAGTATGATTTGGAAGTTGCGTTTCAGTTTGGAATACCAACTAAGTGTATAGCAGTAAGTCCTAACCCTAATAAATTATGCTGGATGCATGGATATGATACGAAAATGGTTTTAAGAGAATATTACAAAATGTTTCCGAAAGTAATTAATGTTGCAAAGTCAGGTAGAGATAGAATGATTGAAGATGGGTTTGAACCTGAAAAATGTGATTATTGTTATAACATTATTGATGAAACACCAATTTTAGAATTGGCAAAAGAAAAATGTCCAATAACAAAAAAACATAAGTATTGTGTGATTAATGTATCTAGGCTTACACCGGAAAAAGGTTTTATGCGTTATTTAGAGTGCATAAAGGAAATCGTAAAAAATAACCCAAATGTGGAATTTTGGATTATTGGTGGTGGCAGTGAAGAAAGCAAGATGCGGCAGTATATAAAGGACAATGACCTTGAGGAATATGTTGTTATGACTGGTAAACAGACAAACCCGTATAAATATTTAAAAGAAGCGGATTTGTATTTTTGTGCATCTTATAGAGAGGGATTCAGTACATCTTGTCAGGAAGCTGCATTATTGGGCATTCCTGTTGCTTCTGTTGAGGTAGGAGGAGCTGTCGAGTTAAAAGAATTAGCCGGTTGCGGATGTGTTATTAGAAATGACAAAGAGAGCATTTGTGATGAATTGGAAAAAGTGTTAAGTGATGAAGCATTGTTGAAAAAATGGAAGGAACAGGCAAATACTTCTAAAAAATTATTTTATAAAGAAGAACGAATAAAACAAGCTGATTCAATATTAAAGGCTGGTATGAACAATGTATAGAGATGGAGAGATTAGAGATATACACATATATAGATCGCCTTTTACTGTTTCAGTAAAAGGGTTTAAATATTTTATACTAACATTACTGATGACAGTAGTAGGATATTTTTTGATGGGGTATTTAAGTGCTAAAGATGTATCGTATGATATGGTTCGGGTTTGCACATTGCTCGCAATAAGCATAATGATTATTGAGTATATCAATTTTGCAAGATATTCTGGTAGCTATGTATCAAATTATGCGATTTTTTTAGTGGCGTTTATTGTATTTAATTTTGGACTCTTTTTGGTATTTAGTTTAGGGGGAGAATACAATTTTTTCTACCTAAAGCAATATGAAGTAGGGACGGTTTTGAAAACTATACAATATGAATTTGGATGTGCAGGAGCTTTTTTTCTTGCAGGAGCTTGGATAAATAGAATAACTCCTTTTAGATTCAATAATATTAATATGTTCTCTAAACGTACAATCTTTAAAGTTGCAAAAATGTTTATGTATATAACCGGGATTGTAGCATTTGCTCTACTTGCTATGAAAATGATGGCATTTGCAACAGGATATTATGAAGGTGCGAGAAGATTTGATGCTAGCGTACCGTCTATACTGGGGTTAGTTGAATATTTTTTTGTCCCATTTTCGGTATTAACTCTTATATATTCAGAAAATCGCCAAATGGATAAAATTACAGAAATGCTAGTTATTATTTGGTCACTGGCGACAGCGATGTGTGGAGATAGAACGAGTGGTATAGCTGGTATCTTAATAATTATGATAGTTAATTTTCGTTACAAAGGCGAGAATAAAAATTCGATAAAAAAGTATTTGATTAGTATTGCGACTATTATTTTAACAGCTTTTTTAATTGTTTTTATCAAGGCATTCCGTGAAGGCTCAGCTTTTTCAGCATCAGGGTTGTTTTCGATTTTTTCTGATGTATTGGGAGAATTGGGAAGTAGTTTCTTTCCTTTAACATTGATTATGCGTGTATGCCCGCAAAGACATTCATTTTTATATGGGGGATCATATCTGTATTCGATATTAGCAGGATTTATTCCTGCAAGTCTTGATCCAACTGGGACAATTAGTATGTGGAATTCCAAAGCTATAGAACCATTAAACTGGATTAGTACGGAGTATGATTATACGTTTGGAACAGGTTACTCATTATGTGCAGAAGCGTATGCGAATTTTGGATATTTTGGATTTTTAGCCTTGTTCGTTATTGGAATTATAGTGATTAAATTATTGGCAGCAACGCAAGATAATTCTTTTTCAAAATATACAGCAACTATTTTAATGTTTGAATTTTTTTCTCTTCCAAGAAGAAACTTTTATTATGTAATTAATCATCCTTTTTATTGTATAGTGATAGTTTCACTTGTAATTTTGATGTTTACACGCAAATTTGAGTGGGGGGGGGTAATCTCCCCAAGTAGGAAATTTGTTTTTGAAAAATTTGATATAGTTTCTTTTTATGCCACTACCACAGGCGTAAGTGTAAAAGACAGACACATAATTGCACAGGGGGGCGTGGCATGAGAAGAAAAATTGTTTTATGGGAAATATGTAATTTTATAGCTTTTTTTTATTGTGTTTTTGCTTCAATGAATAGACAGACGGAATATGGATTGTTCTTGCTTCCATTGGCGTATAGCATTTTGTTTGCTGTATGTTATAGAAGTAGAAGATTAATTGGTAAGACACCTGGGGCAACAGTGATTATGGGTGTAATGTTCTGTCGTTATGTAGTTTTGCCGGTAGTGCTTTGTAGTTCTGGCGAGTTATCAAAATATGCAAATGATTACAGATATATGGTGCAAGCTGTAGTAATTATGTTATATGAAATGTTTGCAATATTTATGGTGCTTGAATTAACTGCAATTAAAGCATGGAAAATATATGCTAGACGGTATGATCAGGGTAAGAAAAATGTAGTAGTGAAGCCACCATTTTTAGTAGTACTTATTATTTTTTGTGCTTTGGCTGGAATATATTTGACAAATCAAAGTATATTAAATGGAAATATTTTTCTTGTAAATGATGTGGCTAATGAAGTTGATGAGTCAATTCAAGATGTATCTAGTTTGGTAAAGATAGTTTGGCAATGTATAACAGCTTGGGTGTTTGTTTATGGAATTAATAGACAAAAAGATAAGTATGCGGTTGATAGAAGGCGAATACATGTAGGCATATCTATAATATTTATGCTGATATATATGCTAGTAACATATATAGGACAAGCAAGAATTTCAAGGTGGTATACGTTGGTGAGTGCAATTGCAGCAATATTTGTTTTGATTTCTCTATTTCCTGCTGAGAAGAAGACAATAGCTAGAACAACAATAATACCTGTGATTATATTGATTTTGATTGCATCCGTATTGAAAGCAGGTCTTTATACACAAGGAGGGAACGGGAATGTATATTCATTAATATCAAAATTAATAACTCCTACAACCGGAGATGCTTATTTTGCGGGACCGGTTTCAGTTAATAATGCAATTGGATTGAGCCAAACTAATAAAGTGGGACTTCATAATATCATATATGATATTTTTAATAATATGCCAGTAGTAAATCATTTTATTAAGCCGAGAAATTCAACTGTGTATCTATATAATGCCTATTTAGGAAGAATATTTAATGGATCGGGAGGAGATCAAATTATTCCTTTAGTTGGGCAGTCTGGGATTTTCTTCAGTTGGGTATTGGCACCATTACTTAGTTGTTTTTCAGTATTTTTGATACGGGCAACGGATAAAAAGTATGTGGAAACTACAAGTTATATGAAATATATATGGGGATTTGTTGCTGTATGGTTTGGCCTTGAAACGATATTGAATATGACGATTAATTTGAGTTGGTTATATATTAGAATATTGCCAATGTTCGCTACATTTTGGTTTATTGAGAAAATAAGTCCTAAGCAAATAGAAGAATAAGAAACAGAGGTTTGTTAATGAAAGAAAAGTCAAGAACGTATAATTCAATTACAAATAGTATTTGGGGAATGCTGTCAGCTCTTATTACAGTGGTTCTCAACTTTGCTGTGCGTATTTTTATTGTGCGCGCTTTAGGAGAAGAAATTAATGGTTTGCATAATCTCTTTCAAAACACAATAAATGTTATGGCACTTATGGAAACCGGTGTTAGCTCAGCAATGGTCATTCATCTATATGAACCCGTAAAAAATAAAGATCGTAATACCATAAAAAAATTAATATCTTTTTATCGACAATTATATTTAGGAATAGCATTTGCCTTTTTGGCTGTGGGGTTAATTGTAGATATTTTCTTTTTAAGTAGTATTGTATCAACAACGATTGATATGAAAGCAGTGCATATTTATTTCTTATTTTTTGCATTATCTTTTTTTGCAAATTATTTGGCTTATTATAAGAGAAGTATTTTATACGCTGAACAAAATAACCGCATTAGTATAATGTCTACAACTATTAGCCAAGTGATTTTTAGAGGAATGGCGATTGTATCTGCTGTTTTAACGCATGAGTATTTATATTTTTTATTATTTCTTATCGGAGAAAAAATATGTAGCAATGCAATCTGCAATATATATGTAAATAAACAGCATCCGTATTTAAAGAAAATAAATGGCATAAAACTGGAAAAAGAAAAGAAACAGGCAATATTTAAAACAATAAAGCCGCTTTTTGTAAATCAAACAGCATTGACGGTACAAAACTCTGCAAATAGTATTTTGATTAGTATGTTATTAGGAAATATATCTATTGTTGGATACTATGGAAATTATCAACTTGTTATTAGTACGGTACAATTATTATTTAGCCAGATGGGAAGTGCATTTACGTCTAGTTTTGGTAATTTGGCGACAGAAAACGATAAAAAAAGAATGTACAGTGCGTATAGAAAAAGTTGTTTTGTTATGAATTCATTAGCATTTATTTGCTGTGCCGGATTTATTGCTTGTATTCAAGATTTTATATACATAGTTTTTGGTTCAAATTTTGTATTAAGTTTTACATGTGTATTGATTTTAATTTTTAACATGTTGATATATTTGTTGGATATTCCAATTATTTCAGTTCAAAATGCGATGGGACTTCATGGATGTGACGCAGGGGTAATGATTATGCAAGCTATTTTAGCAATAGCGTGTGGTTATGGAGCTGGAACGATTTGGGGAATGGAAGGAATCTTATTGGGACTTACTATACCAACAGTGATTTTTACACTTATTCATAAGGGGATTGTTATAAGTAAAGTAGCATTTGAGATTACTGCATATAAATATTTAAAAGATATGGGAAGCGACCTAGTAAAAGGAATAGTGATTATTGGAGTTGTTTCGTTTATTTGCAATTGTTTCCCGGCTTGTAATCCGATAGTGGCAATGCTTTTAAAAGGAATTGTTTCAGTAATCATTTCGGGAATTTTAATAATAGTATTTTCATTAAAAAGCGAATACCTTAGAGAAACATTAGTGATGCTAAAAGGTGTGTTGAAACATTAGAAATAAAATAAAAGGAGAATAGATAAAATGAAAAGAGTAATAACGTATGGCACATTTGATTTGTTACATTATGGACATATCAACTTATTAAAAAGAGCGAAGGCATTGGGCGATTATTTAATTGTTTGTCTTTCAACTGATGAGTTTAATTGGAATGAGAAACAGAAAAAGTGTTATTTTTCATACGAACAAAGAAAAGCATTATTAGAGGCTATTAGATATGTGGATCTTGTAATACCGGAAGAAAAATGGGAGCAAAAGAAAACAGATGTTCATGAATACCATATAGACACTTTTGTTATTGGTGATGATTGGAAGGGAAAATTTGATTTTTTAAAAGACGAAGGTTGCGAAGTGGTTTATTTACCAAGAACCCCAGAAATAAGTACAACACAGATAAAAAAAGATTTGAACGATAAAAAATAATAATGGGCAAGGAGGATATAAAAAAGCGTTGTAGGAGGAGTGAATTGTTTTGACGTATAAAGAATTTATCAATGCTGCTCGAGTAAAAATTCGAGAAAGAATGAATTTATATTTAGGTCAGTATAGAAAGAAAAAATTATTGGATGAAAATGTGACAATTATTTCAAATAACTGTTGGGGAGGACATGTATATCGCTATTTAGGAATAGAATACTTATCTCCAACGATAGGATTATATTTTTTTGCAGATGATTATGTGAAATTTTGTAGAAATTTGAAATATTATATTGGTCAAGAATTACAATTCATTTCTGTTGACAAAAGTAAACATAAAGACAATTTAATAGAACGAAATACCAAATGTCCAATTGGAGTTTTGGACGATATTGAGGTGGTTTTTTTGCATTATAAATCTGAACAAGAAGCATTAGAAAAATGGAATAGAAGAAGTAAAAGAATTAATTGGAATAATATTGTGTTTAAATTTTCTGAACAAAATTATTGCAGTATGAAGGAAATAGTAGAGTTTGATGAATTGCCTTATGATAGAAAAATTATGTTTACAACTAAGGATTATCATGCAAAGTCTCAAATTTTGTGGGGGGGGGTATGCATAAAAGGAGATATTCCTAATGATACGATATTATTTAGAGAATTTATAGATTTAATAAAATTTATTAATGGAGAAGATTGCAAGGAAAGGCAAAGATATGCTGAAAGAAAATTAAAAAGGTTGAATAAAGCTGAGGCGTAGAAGGAATATACAACAGCGAATGGAGTGATTTTTAGATTATGAAACAAGTAAATGTGCAAATAAAAAATAAAACAATTTTGGTTACAGGAGCAGCAGGATTTATTGGGAGTAATCTTGTTTTGGAACTTTTGAAGACGCAATCTCCGATAAATATTATAGGAATTGATAATCTAAATGATTATTATGATGTTTCGATTAAAGAATGGCGTTTAAAACAGATTGAAAAAGTGGCTCTGGAACATCAGGAATCTATTTGGACATTTATAAAGGGGAATATTGCAGATAGCCAAGCAATAAAAGATATTTTTGAAAATTATAAGCCGTCTATAGTTGTTAATTTGGCTGCACAGGCAGGAGTACGTTATTCTATTACCAATCCAGATGTTTACATAGAATCAAATTTAATTGGATTCTACAATATTTTAGAGGCATGCAGACATTCTTATGATAATGGCGAGCGTGGTGTAGAACATTTGGTTTATGCGTCGTCCTCTTCTGTATATGGCACTAATAAAAAGATTCCATATTCTACGGATGATAAAGTTGACAATCCAGTATCATTATATGCAGCAACAAAGAAATCAAATGAACTTATGGCTCATGCCTATTCTAAATTGTATAATATTCCATCGACTGGCTTAAGATTTTTTACAGTATATGGTCCTGCTGGACGTCCAGACATGGCATACTTTGGCTTTACAGACAAGTTATTAAAGGGAGATACAATTCAAATCTTTAATTATGGAAATTGCAAACGAGATTTTACATATGTGGATGATATTGTAGAAGGGGTAAAGCGTGTTATGGAAGTAGCACCAGAGAAAAGAGTTGGAGAGGATGGACTTCCAATTCCACCTTATGCTGTCTATAATATCGGAAATAATCAGCCGGAAAATTTGCTTGATTTTGTGGATATATTACAGCAAGAGTTGATCAGAGCTAATGTTTTACCGGAAAACTATGATTTTGAAGCGCATAAAAAATTAGTCCCAATGCAACCAGGAGATGTGCCTATTACTTATGCAGATACAACTGCTTTAGAAAAAGATTTTGGATTTAAACCTGGTACAAGTCTGAGAGAGGGACTGAGAAAATTTGCAGAATGGTATAAAAATTTTTACCAAGTATAGCAAATAAATATTATTAGGAAGCAAGTGCTTTTGTAGGAGGTAATAGATTATGAAAATCGCAGTAGCGGGAACTGGGTATGTGGGATTGTCCATTGCAACACTATTATCACAAAAAAATGAGGTAATGGCAGTAGATATTATTCCGGAAAAAGTAGAAAAAATTAATAAGAGAATCAGTCCAATTCAGGATGAATACATTGAAAAATATTTAAAAGAAAAGGAATTGAACTTAACAGCGACATTAGATGCAAAACTTGCGTATCAGGATGCAGACTTTGTAGTGATTGCTGCACCGACAAATTATGACAGTAAGAAAAATTTTTTTGATACATCTGCAGTAGAAGCAGTTATAAAATTAGTAATAGAATATAATTCAGATGCGATTATGGTAATTAAATCTACAATTCCAGTGGGATATACAGCAAGTATTAGAGAAAAATTTCATTGTGATAACATTATTTTTAGTCCAGAGTTTCTACGTGAGTCTAAGGCACTGTATGATAATCTGTATCCATCACGAATTATTGTAGGAACAGATGTTGAAAATGCCAGACTTGTAAAAGCAGCGAATACATTTGCTGGATTATTACAAGAAGGTGCTATTAAAGAAAATATTGATACTTTGATTATGGGCTTCACAGAAGCAGAAGCGGTAAAGTTATTTGCTAATACATATCTGGCACTTAGAGTTTCATACTTTAATGAACTTGATACTTATGCCGAAATGAAAGGACTAAATACACAGCAGATCATTAATGGTGTGTGTCTTGATCCAAGAATTGGTTCGCATTATAATAATCCGTCTTTCGGATATGGCGGGTATTGTTTGCCAAAGGATACGAAACAGCTTTTGGCCAATTATGAGAACGTTCCTCAGAATATGATGAGTGCGATTGTGGAGTCAAATAGAACTCGTAAAGATTACATTGCTGATCGTGTTCTTGAATTAACGGGAGCATATGGTGCGAACGATGATTATGATGCAAGTAAAGAGCATGAGGTTGTGGTAGGCGTATACAGACTTACTATGAAATCAAATTCAGATAATTTTCGTCAGTCTTCTATACAGGGAGTTATGAAGAGAATTAAGGCTAAAGGGGCATCGGTTATTATTTATGAGCCAACGTTGGAAGATGGAAGCACTTTCTTTGGAAGCAAGGTTGTGAATGATCTGAAAAAATTTAAAGAACAGAGTCAGGCAATTATCGCAAATAGATATGATAGTTGTTTGGATGATGTACAGGATAAAGTATATACAAGGGATATTTTTAAAAGAGATTAAAAATGTAATAAGGGGAGAATATTGATAAAGATATTCTCAAATAAAGGAGAATACAGTTTTATGTGTGGAATAGTTGGTTTTACTGGGACATAGCAGGCAGCACCTATTTTGTTAAATGGTCTGTCTAAATTAGAGTATCGAGGGTACGATTCGGCGGGAATCGCTGTGCGAGATGGGGAGCATCTGGCACAGGTGGTTAAAGCAAAGGGAAGATTAAGCAATCTGATTGAAAAAACAGATGAAGGAAAAGCGTTGATAGGAACATGTGGAATCGGACATACACGTTGGGCAACACATGGCGAGCCAAGCCAGATTAATGCACATCCGCATGTATCTGGAAATTGTACAAGATCAGGTTCTGGAGAAGTAGAATCAGAAGTAGTTGGAGTACACAATGGTATTATTGAAAATTATACGGAACTTAAAGAAAAATTATTAAAGCATGGATATACTTTTTACAGTCAGACTGATACAGAGGTAGTAATTAAATTAGTGGACTATTATTATAAGAAGTATAATCTCGGACCGATTGATGCGATTGCCAAAACGATGGTTCGTGTGCGTGGTTCTTATGCCTTGGAACTTATGTTCAAAGATTATCCGGGAGAAATTTGGGTAGCAAGAAAAGACAGTCCAATGATTATTGGAGTGACAGACGGCGAAACCTATGTAGCTTCTGATGTTCCGGCTATTCTGAAATATACCAGAAATGTTTATTATATTGGTAATCTGGAATTTGCTAGATTGACACCTGGAGAAGCTCATTTCTTTAACCTTGATGGGGATGAGAGTGAAAAGCAGACAACAGAAATTAAGTGGGATGCTGAGGCAGCAGAAAAAGCAGGATTTGAACACTTTATGATGAAAGAGATCCATGAACAGCCGAAAGCAGTTCAGGATACTTTGAGTTCTGTTATAAAAAATAATTGCATTGATTTATCATCAGTTGAAATTACAGAAGAGGAAATTCAGAAATTTGAACAGATATATATTGTTGCATGTGGTTCAGCTTGGCATGTTGGAATGGCAGCGCAGTATAAGAATGCTCATCACGCATACGCATTGAATTTTGTAGATATAGATTATGAAGTACAGGAGGAGCTTATAAAACTTTTGCTGGACAATGTGGAAATTGTTCCTGCAAAGCTAAGATTAAAAATATTTGAATTGGATCAATGCTTTTCAGGATATTCCCAGGACATTGAACAAGGCACTGAGATGTTGCAGGAAGAAAAAGATTTTGTTGATCGATATTTCGATGACATTTATGATTATATTGAGAAGCAGTATATAAAAAACGAAAGAAAACTTTATTGCTCTGTCTGGAAGAGAGTGAATTATACGATACAGGATTTCTTGGTAAATCGAAATATTATAAAGTAAACTAAGGAAGGTGATAGTGTGAAGGGGATTATCCTTGCAGGTGGTTCGGGGACACGTCTTTATCCGTTGACTAGAGTAACATCGAAACAGTTATTACCGGTGTATGACAAGCCGATGATTTATTATCCATTATCTACCTTAATGCTTGCAGGCATTAAAGATATATTGATTATATCCACTCCTATAGATACATCTAGATTCCAAGAATTGTTAGGTGATGGAAGGAAATTTGGTATTAATTTGTCTTACGCAATGCAAGAAAGTCCGGGTGGTCTAGCGCAAGCTTTTTTGATTGGGCGGGAGTTTATTGGTGGTGAATCATGTGCCATGATTCTTGGAGATAATATCTTTTACGGAGGATGGTTTCGGAAGAATCTTCAAGAGGCTGCATCCAATGCGGAACATGGGCTTGCTACCATTTTTGGATATTATGTCAAAGGTCCGGAGCGTTTTGGCATTGTAGAATTCGATCAGAATAAAAACGTTCTTTCGATAGAAGAAAAGCCAAGTAAGCCAAAGTCAAACTATTGTGTTACTGGATTGTATTTTTATCCATCTGGTGTTGCAGATATGGTGGTGGAATTAGAACCTTCTTCTAGAGAAGAATTAGAGATTACAACATTGAATAATTTGTATTTGACTCAAGATAAATTAAAGCTACAGATTTTAGGGAGAGGATTTGTATGGATTGATGCAGGTACGATGGATAGTCTTATGGAAGCGTCAACATTTGTTCAGACTGTACAGAAGCAACAAGGATCTATTATCTCAGCGCCGGAAGAGATTGCTTATTATGAGAAATGGATTACAAAGGACGAATTGCTTTGCTCAGCAAACTTATATGAGAATTCACCGTATGGAGAACATTTATTGCGAGTAGCACAAGACAGGCTTTTGTTTGAAGGGAAGTAGGGCATATGACAATTATTGTAACCGGTGGTGCCGGATTCATTGGTAGCAACTTTATTTTTTATATGTTGGATAAATACCCAGATTATAGAATCGTGTGCGTTGACAAATTGACATATGCAGGAAATTTGTCTACGTTAGCATCTGTCATGGACAATTCGAATTTTCGTTTTTGCAAAATAGATATTTGTGATAGAGAAGCTATATATACTTTGTTCGAAGAAGAACATCCGGATATGGTAGTGAATTTTGCTGCAGAGTCACATGTGGATCGTTCTATTGAGAATCTAGAGGTGTTTTTGGATGCTATTGATCCAACTAAGATTCATAATGAGTTAGGATGGTTACCAGAGACAAAATTTGAAGATGGAATTAAGAAGACGATTCAATGGTATTTAGATAATCAAGACTGGTGGAAAACGATTATATCTGGAGAATATCAGAATTATTACGAAAAAATGTATGAGGACAGATAAGAATTGAAGTTATTTAAGAATAAAAAACTATGGATACTTGGAATAATTACGATACTGTGGATGCTGGTAATCTACTTTTTATCAGCACAGAATGGAAATCAGACGACGAAATTAAGTTTGGCGATTTCAGAATTTCTTTCTGAAATTATGGGAGAAAGGACAAGCAAGGAAGCTGTTCATCTGCATCTGGTGATTCGTAAATTGGCGCATATTGTATTGTTTTTCGGATTGGGAGCTATTTCCTATCTGTTAATGATGTATGGTGTATTTTTGAATCGGTTGTGTTACAGAAGAGGCTTTAGTTTTTTTGTAGCATTTGTACTTACTTCCGGTTATGGATATTTTGATGAGTGGCATAAGCGATTTATTGCGGGAAGGCATTTTCAACTTGAGGAAGTGGGATTGAATGTCGTTAGCGGATGCATTGGAATCCTGGTTGTTTGGGGTATACAGTCGCTTTGGCAAGTTTGTAAATCTTCCAATGTATTATTTTGGAATCATAGGGAATCCTAGAATAAAATATGTAAAGAATGTTTCAAGACCTTACGTGGAACATTCTTTTTCTGTTTTAGGAGGTTCTTATGAAAACGGTATGGATGATCGCGATAACTGCAGGGATTCTTTTTATTCTCTTTCTATTATATTGCTGTATTGTTGTAGGAAAAGAGTCCGATGAGAGGTTGGAAGAAATCTTAAAATACGAGGAACGAAAGTGATTGTTTCTTGAGTTTCCGCAAAATGTAATTTAAATATAAATGACTTCTCCTAAAGCACCA
>URRQ01000014.1 GCA_900550235.1 uncultured Lachnospiraceae bacterium | reverse complement strand
GAGGAAGATATGTTTTTCTCATAGTGTTCATCCTTTCTTAGATAACACTATTTTACCATACATTATCCTCAAAATATATAGTAGAGATTTAATTTATTCTATACTAGTATGGCGTACATTTTCTTTAATTCATGGTTTGCCATTCCTTCAAGCTCTAAAAAATAGTCTTGTAAAATTCCGGATTCTTCAAGAGTCTTGAATGATTTGATATCAAAAAGATCTTTACCGTGAATTTCCATAAAGTAGTCATGGTTAGTGTCGGCAGTTAAATGATATACCTTCTTTGCTTTTATATCGTCGAGCCACATCTCGGCGATACATCGATATCTGTAAAGACTGTACTCTGAATCAAGAGAGTCATACTGGTCACCAAATATCAAATCGTCAGAAAAGGTTCTTGCTTGTTTTTTCAACAGCTTGTACGGTGCATCATTTTTCTCTGAGGCAGGTTTTATCGAAGGCCGATGATCAATGATATCCAGTTCGGGATAGCCATTCCGAACTAAACGCTGGTTTATTGCAGAAATAGTTAATGGGTTTGAAAACTGCTCTTCGAGTATTTCGATCAGTAGATCATCACGAGGGTTGTTAGGATTCAAAACAGGCATATATTGATAGAGAATTAACGCCTCATCAGTTTCTTCAGAATTTAGCCTTAGAGCAGCACAGATTGCAATGATGCAATCACGCTTCTTAGTGGGCTTATTCATATTAAGGATTTTACGAAATTGTTCGTAGTCAATATCAAGTCGTTCAGCCAGCTCTCTGGTAGATAAATTCTTTTTCCCTGAAGGACTTGTCTCCAGTTTCCGCTTTTCCTTAATGTAGTCTGAAAAGCTGATTTGATCAGCGCCATCTACGGTAATGCTTTTTTCTCGAAGAAGAATATCGTTATTGTTTCCGCGTGTAGTTGATTTCATAGTGTTTAACCTCCATTTTGAAGGGATTATAGCACTATTATACTGTGAATAACTGAGATTTGGAACCAATAAAGTCCCAAAATATATTGTTTTTAATTATCCGGTCAAATTCATCATAACTGTCCTTACATAGCTGGGAAGGGAGACCTTCCACAAAACACGGGAGGTTTACCGGCTATGACGGAGGAAGAAATCAGACAAAGAAATGAAGAGCGGCGTGCCAAGCTGGATGCGGTGAGTCGCCGGAATATGGAGAAGTGCGCTGCGTTTATTGCACGAATGATAGAAAAGTACGGTAGAGAGGTGCTGGCTGAGATTGAAGAGGAAGAGCGGCAGGCAGCAGCCAAACAAGAAGAAGGATCGTCGGTCACAAACTGAATTGGCCGGCGATTTTTTTGTTGAAGTTTTGGTCGATCTATGCTATATTGTAATTCCATACAGAATAACTGTTGTGAGGTGAGCAACCGAAAATGAAAAAGAAGAATAATCGGAAAAAGTGTTACATATATACACGAGTATCCACGGCTGCTCAGACAGAAGGGTTCAGCCTGGAGGCTCAACAGGAAAGGCTTTATGAGTATGCTGAATATAGGGAATTGGAGATAGCCGGCGACTATTGCGATGCTGGAAAGTCTGGGAAGAGCATTAAAGGAAGACCTGAATTTCAGAGGATGATGGATGATATCATCAGCCAGAAGGACAATATCTCTTATGTTCTTGTATTCAAATTATCTCGATTCGGACGTAACGCTGCAGATGTTTTGAAATCGATGCAGCTTTTGACAGATTATGGTGTAGATCTTGTCAGTGTTGATGATGCGATTGACAGCTCAACGCAAGGTGGCAGGTTGACGCTCACAATCTTATCAGCTGTAGCGGAGATTGAACGTGAGAATATCACAGACCAGTTTATGGCCGGCAGACTTCAGAAAATCAGGGATGGCAAATGGTCCGGGGGATCCGTTCCATATGGCTACAGAAGCGTTGACAGAGAGCTTACCATAGATCCTTATGAAGCAAGTATCGTCAGGAAGATATTCGATCTTTACATGGAGGAAGACATGGGGGCAACTTCTGTTGCTGTTACACTGAATGATGAAGACTATCTGAGAAAAGAAAATGGCGGCGTGGATCAGAGACCATTTACATATGATTTTATCGTTAATGTGTTGGATAATCCGATTTATTGCGGGAAGCTCATATTTGGACGACGAACCAATAAAAAAGGACCTGACGGAAAGCTTTTAAAGCCAGACCCAAAGCATGCTGTAATAGCACAGGGTGTACATGAGACCATTCTGACGGAAGAGGAATGGAACGCTGTACAGGAAAAAAGGGAGAGGCTGTCCAAGAACAGGTACGAATTAGATAATCCTGAACGTATCAGTCTGTTATCAGGACTGGTAAGATGCCCGATGTGCGGGTCCGGTATGATACATACTAAGAATAAACGTATCAATCGAAATCATGGTGGTTATTATAAGACGATTCACTACTATGCTTGCAATAACAGCAGAAAGTCCAACGGAATGACCTGTTCATTCAGGCATACTTATAACCAGGAAAAGATCGACAGCTCTGTTTTCGAGATTATTCAACGGCTTACGACGCTGCCGGAATATAAGAATGCGGTGACTGCAAATCTTCAGAACCAAGCTACGGTGGAACAGCTGGAAGAACGCCTGAAGCAGGAGCGCAAGGAACTGAGAAAAGAAGAACTGAACAATCGAAAGCTTGGAGAACAGCTGGATGCGTTAGACATTATGGATGATGGATATGAGGTCACCTATGATCAGATTCTGGCTGAGATTGATGAAGGCTATGATAAGATAGAGGAAATCGAAAGAAAGATCAGATCCATCATGCGTAAGCTGGAATCCTTAAAGCAGGGATTCAAAGCCTCTGAGAATATAGAACGAATGCTGAATCATTTCACGAAGCTATATGATCATATGAGCTGCCAGGAGCGTCGTGAAATGTACAGGTTGTTTATTGATCATATAGAGGTGTTACCGGAAACACGCAAGGATGGCAAGATTCTGAAAAGCATATCGTTCCGTTTCTCCACTGAATACGGGGAGGACATTCTTACTCCGGAAGGTGATAAAGACGATGATATCTGCTTTACGCTTGACTGCACAAAGCAGGCATTGACTAAGGCAGAAGCCAAAGCGACCTATGCAGAGTTAAAGAAATATATTCTGGAAACGAATGGCGTTAAGGTTTCTTCTCTGTACATTGCACAGATCAAACGGAAATACGGAATAGATATGGGAGCCAACTATAATATGGCTGCTGATCCGGAAAAGCATGTACCGACGTGCCCGGCTGCAAAGGAACAGATCATCATTGATGCTCTGAAGCATTATAGGATGCTGGATCCTTCTGTAGAGATGACACCAAACAGTGAGGTGGTGACAAATGAAAGCTAAAAAAGACAGATGCTATATTTATATGAGAGTGTCCACCTCAATGCAGGTTGAGGGGTACAGTCTCGAAGCTCAAAAGGAAAGACTTACAAAGTTCGCTGATTTTCAGCACATGGAGATAGTTAGAGAGTACTGTGATGCAGGTAAGTCAGGTAAGAGTATAATCGGACGGCCTGAGTTTACACAGATGCTTCAGGACGTGGCGAATGACCGTGATGGGGTAAAATACATTCTGGTATTCAAACTGTCCCGCTTCGGGCGTAACGCAGCAGATGTGTTGAATTCTCTTCAGTATATTCAAGACTTTGGCGTTAATCTGATATGCGTTGAGGATGGCATTGATTCATCGAAGGATTCCGGAAAGCTTACAATCACAGTATTATCTGCTGTAGCTGAGATTGAACGTGAGAATATTCTGGTCCAGACGATGGAAGGCCGAAAGCAGAAAGCTCGTGAAGGAAAATGGAATGGCGGACAAGCTCCATTTGGTTACAATCTTGATAAGGAGAATGACACCATAACCATTGATCCGACGGATGCAGAAGTGGTCAGGATTATCTTCCAGAAATATGTTCATGAAGATATGGGACTTGACTCCATCTGCAATTATCTGAATCAGCATGGTTATACCAAGAAGAAAACACGGGCTCAGGAAAACAATTATTTCACCAGAACCTTCCTGGCGCGAATCCTTGATAATCCGGTCTATGTCGGAAAGATTGCTTACGGTAAGAGCACAACGGAAAAGGTTAAGGGAACCAGGGATCAGTATCATAGGGTAAAGGTTGATAATCCTTTGATTGCTGAAGGCAAGCACGATGCTATCATTAGTGATGAATTATGGGAAGCCGCTCAGGCAAAGCGGAAAGAAATGGGGGTAAAGTGGAACAAGACTCACAGCCTTGACCACGAGCATATCCTTTCAGGTATTATCAAATGTCCGATCTGCGGGACGGGCCTTGCAGGAACCGTCCGAAGGCGAAAGAACAAGAAGAGCGGCGAGTATAAGGATGATTTCTATTACAGGTGCCTTCACAGAAAGAAGATTGATGAAGATCATTTCTGCGACTACAAACCTTCTCTGAACCAGGACGAGCTGAATCATCAGATAGAAGCAGTCATCAGCGATATGGTCAATGATGAAAGCTTCATGGGCTTCATACAGGACAAGCTGAGGCAGAAGGTTGATGTTAGCCAGCTAGAAGCCGAAAGAGAGAAGCTTCGAGGACAGCTCAGACAATTATCCGGTGCAAAGAAAAAGCTGACTGATATGTTAGATGCTCTGGATGTGAACGACAGGCACTATGATCGAAAGTATCAGGATATGCAGGACAGGCTGGATAACCTGTATGATAAGATCAGCGAGGTCGAGGATGCCATTCAGGATATAACTGATAAAATCAATGCAGTGTACGGAGAGCATCTGACGGCACAGGAACTTTACAAGGTCTTAGAACACTTTGACGATATCTACTTCAAAATGTCAGACCTTGAAAAGAAGGAGTTCTTCCAGAACTTCATAGAAAGTATAACGATATATCCGGACAAAAAGACAAACGAGCGCATCGTAGATGAGATCGACTTCAAGTTCCCGATATATTATGATGGTAAAGAGGGTAGAGCAATTCGGTTGCTCAATGAAACAACAGTCGAGACGGTAGTACTGCTTTCCCACAAAAAGCCTGACAGTGTAATCAATGTAAAAGTCGAGTTTGGTGAGGGTGAGGGCAAAGTGCCGCTTGATAATATTGCTAAAAGAGCAGAAGCGTATAAGCCAAAAGAGAGAGTTACCTACAAAATGATAAAGGAGTACATAGAAGCGAAATATGGCTTCAAGGTACATACCGCATATATTGCGGAGGTAAAAAGGGCTTTAGGCTTGCCGATGTATGATGCTCCTAATGCGGTAGAAGAACTGAAACATCCGAGGAAACATCCGACGGCAGAGAAAGTGGAAGCGATAAAGGACGCTTTGAAGCATTTTGAGGTGATTTAATAGTCATAAGCGTATCATTAGAAATAGTGGTACGCTTATTTTTTTACCCTTATTGCACATTTGAGTACCCTGACCGTTCTTCTATATATAGAAATGGATACATAGCCGATTGGTGTAACAGCCAGTCGGCTTTCTTGCGTTCAGAGCGAAGTACATAGCCGCCTTTGACAAAGCGGCTAAATAAAAGCGAAAGGAGGACGCTATATGTCAAATTGCAAAGTGATCGCTCTGACCAATCAGAAAGGCGGTGTCGGTAAGACCACCACAGCCGTCAATCTGGGTGTGTGTTTATCGAAGCAGGGGAAGAAAGTCCTGCTTGTGGATGCAGACGCACAGGCGAATCTTACAATGTCGCTTGGCTATCCACGACCAGATGATTTGCCCATATCCCTTGCGACGATTATGCAGGACATCATCGACGATAAACCTTTTGATGTTCAGAAAGGTATCCTGCACCACAGCGAGGGTGTTGATCTGTTACCCTCAAATATTGAGTTATCAGGTCTGGAAGTAAGGCTTATCAATGCAATCAGCCGTGAGCGTGTTCTGACGGCTTGTATTAACGAGGTCAAAAAGAATTACGACTATGTGCTTATTGATTGTATGCCGAGTTTGGGTATGCTGACAATCAACGCATTGGCGGCGGCTGACAGTGTGGTTATCCCGACACAGCCGCATTATCTTTCTGCGAAAGGTCTGGAGTTATTGCTTCGCTCCGTGTCAAAAGTCAGGCGGCAGATCAATCCCCATCTTCGGATTGACGGTATCTTAATGACAATTCCCCTTTGGGCAGTCACCTTGATCGGCGGTCTGTTTATTACGGTATTGTCGTTCATTATGATTATGTCGGTGTACGGCAGGTTTTTTAAGCTCTATCTTTATACCGCCATTGCACCTGTGCCGTTATCTGCCTTTGCAGGAGAGCCGAGCCAGAGTGTTGGCAAGAGTTTTATCAAGAGTTATTCGGCGGTCTGCCTTGAGGGAGCGATCATTGTGCTTGCCTGTATTATCTTTTCTCTCTTTGCCGCAGCACCGCCCGTAGTCAATCCTGATGCGGCGGCGGTTACGATGGTGTGGAGTTATGTAGGCGAGTTGATTTTTAATATGCTCATCTTAGTCGGTGCGGTCAAAATGGCAGACCGAGTAGTGCGTGAAATGATGGGATTGTAATGCAAAATTTTTCTGTGCGTATTGACTTGGTTGTATGAAATGAGTATAATATGGGTAGAATAATACTATCTAATATACGAGAAGGAGGTTTTGTTATGAATATTCGTCCATCCGCAGCAATCCGCCAGAATTACAACGAGATTGCCGATATGTGCAGAAAGACCGCAGAGCCGATTTTCCTTACCAAGAACGGCGAGGGAGATTTAGTCGTTATGGATATTGAAACTTATAACCGCAGGGAAAAAATGCTGAAGCTGCGTGAGGAACTTTTGGCAGTAGAGGAAGATAGAATGGCAGGCAGAGTTGGCTGTACGCTTGATGAACTGGACGCTTACCTTGATGATGTGATTGCAGAGGTGTAGCGTATGACAGAGAGCAAGAGATACAAAGTCATTGTTTCTGACAGGGCAAAGAGAATGTTGGGAACACATATCCGTTTTATGGCACAGGTCAACAAAGAAGCAGCAGCGGCAAAAAAGAAAGAGATTATGACCGCTATGCGTTCCCTCTGCCAGATGCCGCAGCGTTTTCCATTTTTTGAAGAACCCTATATCACACCGAATAAATATCACAAGATGTTTATTGAGAAGTGGTATCTTGTCCTCTATCAAATACAAGATGATACGGTGTATGTGGAGTATATCTTAGATTGCCGTAAGGATTACAGTTGGCTCATTCGATAGCAACAAAATAACTTTTAGAAATCGTCACTTACAGTTGGGTGGCGATTTTTTTATGTCTAAAAGTATCAACAAGGAAAGGATGATAGAAATGAAGAAAGAAGAAAAATATTACCAGATTTATCGTATCCATTTACTGAATGGAGAAGTGATTGAAGCGTCAGAAGAATACGACCTGCCTGTTGAAAAAGGACTGGTGGGAAAATTCCAAAAGGCAGACGACAACAAAATATTTGAAATAGGAGATGCTGTTTCTGGAGTGTTTTATATTCCAAAACGCAGCATCCTTTTTATAGCAACAGGAGAGGTTAGGAAGGGATGGTGTTAATATGGAGGTCAAGATAAATAAGGAGATCCGTAACTATACGGAAAGTATGTTTTTTGGACTGTCGATGCGGCAGTTCATTTTTTCTGTCCTTGCCTGCGGCGTGGCGGTGGCTTTGTATTTTCTTCTCCGTCCCTACTTTGGCACGGAAACATTAAGCTGGATGTGTATTTTAGGAGCTTCGCCTTTTGCAGCGTTGGGTTTTATCAAGTACAACGGGATGACAGCGGAGCAGTTCGTCTGGGCGTGGATAAAATCAGAGTTTATCATGCCGAAAAAGCTGTTGTTTTCCCCAGATAATCTTTACTATGAAGCCTTAAAAGAAACGATTGACATCCACGAAAAAGAAGCTCTGGGTATCCGTATCCGCAGAAAGCAAAAGAGTAGACAGAGAAAGAAATCTCAAAAGAGCAAGGAGGTATCGTATGATTAAGACACTGAAAAATCTGTTTAAGCAGGATAAGGAAAAATTTGTCGTACCCAAATCGGTGCAATCGGTAATCCCGATTAAGACGATCTGGGAGGATGGCGTTTTCCTTGTGGGAAAGAACAAGTATGCAAAGACATTTAAGTTTGAGGATCCACTCGCAGATAATTCTTCATTTCTTCTAGTGTTACAAGCATTGCTCATCGCCTCCAATCAAGAAATAAGCGATGCCACTCTAGCTTGAATGGCACCGCTGTTAGATTTCTTAAGCCTTAGCAGTAGTAGTGCTGCCAATCTTCAAAATCTGTACTGCTTCAGGAAGGATAAGCTTACCATCGACACGTTCCTTAGCAACAAAGCCAATCATACCGTTACCAGCAAAAAGCTCAGTAAGCTGCTTGAAGGAACGAGTACCACGGTCGCCGATGTTGTAGTACCGAAGCCCTGTTCAACCCAGCGAGAGAAATCAACTCTCTTCCTATCAACTGCAAACACACCACGTGGCCACGAAGATGGTGAATTGATAGTTGAGCCAGACAGTTTAACGTCTTGTCCGGGACGAGTTCTAATTAACTGCTATAAATATGCCAGATATCGAAACTAAAACCCCGGACATGGTTATGTCCTTTTTTCAGGGGTAATTGAGTGAAATCAGATAGTTGAATTTAAGAAATGCAAGAAGATTCAAATAAAAAAGACCGGACACATACATGTCCGGCAGGGTAAAAAATAGTGATAAAAATTTTTTAGTTTAGTCAATATAACGAAAATGATGTTAAATATCAACAAATATCAACAAACACCTTGTTTTTCGACTTCGTTGTAAGTATAATATTAAATGGCGTATTGTAACTACGAGCTTCGAGAGGTAATGATATGGACAAAAATATAAATGATAAATGGATTAATATTGAAGAAGCCGCAGAGTACCTTGGCATTAAACCGGTTACGCTAAGAGGTTGGATTCGTAACAATAAAGGGATTCCAGCTCATAAAATCGGAAAACAGTGGAAGTTTAAATGTTCTGAACTTGATGCGTGGGTAAAGAGCGGAAAAAGTGCTATTGACTAACGGAAGATTAATCTAAAGGAGACACGGATTATGGCAGTAAAGAAAACGGAATTATACAGTTCACTTTGGGCGAGCTGCGATGCATTACGTGGAGGAATGGATGCATCACAATATAAAGATTACATACTGACTCTTTTGTTTATGAAGTATGTAACAGATAAATACAAGGGACAGAAGTACGGAGATTTGACCGTTTTTGATAAAGCACATGACCCGAATTCTGACCCTGAAAAAAGAACTGGTTGTTCTTTCGACGATTTTATTGCGCTTAAAAACAAGAAGAATATTGGTGAAGGAATTGATAAAGTAATTGCTCGTCTTGCTGAAGTAAACGAAAGCTTGAAGGGTGTTATTGATATTGCACATTTTAATGATGAAGCAAAAATCGGTAAAGGACAGGAGATGGTGGATAAACTTACTAAGCTTATTGCTATTTTCCAGCGTCCAGAATTAGATTTCTCTAAAAACAAAGCTGAAGGTGACGACATTATTGGCGATGCTTATGAGTATTTGATGAGAAACTTTGCTTCCGAAAGTGGTAAGAGCAAGGGACAATTCTATACTCCAGCAGAAGTATCTCGTATTCTTGCTAAAATTATCGGAATTGATAAATGTACGGACCATGATGCTACAGTATGTGACCCTGCATGTGGTAGTGGTTCGCTTTTGATTCGTGCTTTAGCCGAAGCGCCATTTGAGATTTCTGGATATGGTCAGGAAAAGGATGGCTCAACAGCAGGTTTGGCAAAGATGAATGCAGTTCTTCATAATAAGGCCACAATCAAAATCATGGCTGGAAACACATTCTCTGACCCTCAGTTTATAAAAGCTGACGACCCATCAGAACTTGAACGTTTTGATTATATCGTTGCAAATCCTCCATTCTCACTCAAGAACTGGTCAGATGGTTTAAAAGAATTTGGCAGATTCTCAGGCTATGGAGATACTCCACCTGAAAAGAATGGTGACTATGCATGGTTAATGCATATCTTAAAAACTTTGAAGTCTACAGGAAAAGCGGCAGTTATTCTTCCTCACGGTGTATTGTTCAGAGGAAATGCAGAAGCTACCATCAGACAGACAATCGTTGATAAAGGCTGGATTAAAGGGATTATCAGTCTTCCTCCAAACCTTTTCTATGGAACTGGTATACCTGCTTGTATCCTTGTAATTGATAAGGAAGGTGCAGAAAATCGTGCCGGTATCTTTATGATTGATGCAGGAAAAGGTTATGTAAAAGATGGAAGTAAAAACAGACTTCGCGAGCAGGATATTTATCGTATTGTTACAACTTTTAACGAGCAGATAACAACTGACCCTAAGTATGCACGTTTTGTTCCGAATAAAGAAATTAAAGAAAAGAACGGATATAACTTGAATATTTCTCGTTATATCGACTCTTCTGACCCAGAAGATATCCAAAACATTTATGCACATATTCATGGTGGTATTCCTGCAGCTGATATTGACGCATTAGACCGTTTCTGGTCTTCATTCCCTACGCTCAAAAATGAGCTTCTTGGCGTATTCAGCGAAGGATATTATAAGCTTAATGTTGCAGAGGATGTAATTCGTCAGACATCATATTCAAATGCTGAGTTTGCTGCTTATGGAGAAATGATTGATGAAGCTTTTTCACATTGGAAAGATTACGCTGATATGAAACTTAAAACACTGGAATTAGGCGTATCTGCAAAAGAACTGATAGTAGAATTAGCTCAAGTTATTTTGAAGGAATTTGAAGGGCTTACCCTTATAAATAAATATGATGTATATCAAGTGCTTCTTGCTTACTGGAACGAAGTTCTTAGCGATGATGTAAGCATGATTGTTTCTGAAGAAGCTGGTTATGGTATTGCAAGAGAAACTGAAAACATCATGAAAGAGACAAAGAAAACTGATGCAAATGGCAATCCTGAACTTAAGGTTGCTGGATGGGAAGGAAAACTGATACCAAAGGCACTTATAATTTCAGAGCTTTTTCCAGAAGAGAAAAAAGCAATCGATGACCTTATGGAGTTTGTTGCTGAAACTGATTCTCGTCTTATGTCGTTAATTGAAGAATCGGACGAAGACTCTACACTTTGGAAAGATTATTCAGTGTTCGATTGGTAGTAATGGTAAGGACACGGAAAAGTGGAAACCTATTGACTGGATGGAATGGCAGGCTAACGGAGTAGCACCTCATATCCTTATGCCAACCAAGACCGCAAAGGTTAAAATTACAGAACTGATTAAAAAATATCAAATCACTTTTGATGGGACTGATGGTTATAGAATTGAAGAGATGATTTCAGAACTTGCGGATTTCTATGGTTTATCAAAGCAAGCGGTCAAGATGCGTATTCGAGAAATGGGTTATTCAAAAGTGGATGGAGCTTTTACATACGTTAACGGGCAGTATGTTACTCCATTTACATTTGATGCATCAGCGCTATCTGATAACCAGTCGTTTACTATTGCAGCTACGGACTTATTTAAAGCTTACTGCTTAAATAAAGAGTTTAGAAAAGCAATTGATACCGGCAAGTTTGTTTATATTGAAGGCCATGTCTGTCTTAATGATGAAAAATATATCATACACTCAGATGGTCAAATCAAGCTTACACAATATGCTCTAGCGCACATGGATGAATGCTGTCTTGTATTTGATATGGGATATAGCTACGAATCCAAGTATCAAGGGCAGAAATATTACACTCAAATGATGTATAAAACTCCGGGGCAACCTAAACAAAGGATGTTTATACACATCTTGATAATAACGTTTATACAATTGAGCATATCATGCCACAGCATTTGACTCCAGCTTGGAATGAAAGTTTAGGTACTAATGCTGCAGAAATCCATGCGACATGGCTTCATCGTTTAGCCAACCTTACTTTGACAGGATATAATCCTAACTTGAGCAATAACACATTTGTTGAAAAGCGCGATGCAAAAGAAGGCGGTTATAAAGCAAGTGGGTTAAAGATGAATCAGAAGATTGCTACTAAGGATACATGGGGATTAGCAGAGCTCGAAGAACGTAGCAAAGAGATGCTGGAATTGGCTATGGAAATCTGGGCTTATCCAGAAACAGACTTTGTACCATCAGAAAAAGAATTTGATTCATGCACTTTAGATGATGAGAACTTTGACCTGACTGGTAGAGACATTGCTAAGTACAGCTATTTAACAACAGAACAGCCGGTAACAAGCTGGACTGATATGTTTGAGCATATTGTTAAGTTCCTTCACCAGAAGGATAAGTCTGTGCTTATGTCGCTTGCATATAGTAAGAAGGAAAACACAGACCTTGCTGCGTATGTTACAAACAACGAATCTGATTTGCGTAGTGCATTGAAGATTGATGAGAATTTGTATATTGAGAAAAATACAAGTACAACACTTAAGATGTCTATTCTTCGTAGAATATTTGCATTATATGAAGCAGACCCTATGGATTTGGTTTTCTATCTAAAAGACTCAGAAACAAAGAAAGCTTCTGATGCTGGTAGATATGAAATTAGAAGACGCTATTGGGAATATGCGCTACCAATTATTCAAGAGCAGCACGCATACCGTGGAACTTTCAGCGGATGTAATCCAACTACTTCAAACACTGAATCCGGCTTTTTTGGTATTAGTGGATTCTGCATCAGCTGCATTGCAAACTATGACAATGCAAGAATAGATTTCTACTTAGGTAATGGAGACACCAAGAAGAATAAAGATACTTTCGACATGCTATATAAGCATAAGAATGAAATCGAAAGTAAGCTGGGAATCGCGCTTGCTTGGGATAGAGCGGATAATAATAAGGCATCATGGATGTGCTATCACCTCGAAGGCGTAAGTATTACAAACGAAGCTGACTGGCCAAGAATGGCTAAGTTCCATGCAGAGTGGAGTGATAAGATTTGCAGCGTGATGTTGGAATATTTGTTGAGTGATGAAGAAAAGAGATTTAATGCAATCATAGCTATTTCCAGAGAGTGGGTACAGTCAAAAGAAAATGCTCATCTCGACATAGCAAGATACAATAGAACTTATACTCGTTTTACAACAGAATGTATGACTACAATACTCTCTGATATTCCGGATGCTCCAAGTGGATGGAATACAGATAATCACTATTTCTATGAGATAATAAATCGCAATGGAAAAACAACATATATTCAGTTGACCATCAGTTCAAAGAATATCACTGATGACTTCAGGAATATTTGTGACAACATAAATAATTATTATCCAGCAAAGATGGGTAAAGACGACTGGCAGTGGAGAACTCCATTCAAGACTACAACCATTGAGCTTGGTGAAAAATTAGATAGGGGCGCTATTGTCGCTAAGTTAGATGCTTGCATGCAAGAGATACTTGAATTTGAAGCTGATTTGGCAAATAAGCTTAGTCAGTAAGCGTAAAATCTAAGGTTGAGACGATGCCTTTTATGCGGAAATAGTTCTACGATGACCAATTCCCTAAAAGGATAGTCCCGGCTTGAGGCAATGGCGACAGAAGTGTTGCTTATATATAGTAGCAGCTAGGAAAACTCGATATGTTTCCGACAACGAGAAGGGTTTAGGTTGTGGATTGAATAAGGGCAAAATGTGCCGATTGATATGTTTCCGAGAACAATCGAAAATCGGCTCAAAATGGGGCGATATGTTCCGATATTGCGACATCAATCAGCACGTATCGAGCCATGTGGAGACGGTCTGTTTATTAGAAAAAATACAAAAAGGAAGTAGATAAATTATGCCATTTGAATTTGAGTTTTTAGATTTTTTACAAACAATGCATACGCCGCTGATCACGAAAATCATGAAAGCTGCTTCAAAACTTGGCGATGCAGGATTCATTTGGATTCTCCTCGCGGGAGTATTACTTATGATATCAAAGACGCGTAAGGTTGGAATTTTGGTATCGGTAGCTCTTCTTTTGGACGTGCTTACGTGTAATGTGATTTTGAAACCGTTGATCGCAAGGACTCGTCCGTATGACGTGAATACGGCAGTAGAACTTTTGATTCGGGCGCCGCGGGATTATTCGTTCCCATCAGGACATACGGCGGCATCTTTTGCAGCAGCGGCAGCGCTTTGGTTTGCGGATAAGAAGAAAATTGCAATCCCGGCGCTCGTTTTGGCAGTATTGATCGCGTTCTCTAGAATGTATTTTTATGTGCATTATCCGACAGATGTTTTGGGAGGAGCAATCCTTGGAATGGTGTGCGGATGGTTATCCTATAAATTGTTGGGTCAAAAAATGGAAGAAAACAATTAAATAGAATTACATATGAGTGCTGATGATTTTTGCGACTTCTTCAGCACTTTTTTTTTTCCCGTTTTCTTCCCATTTTAGGAAGGTGTTCAAGAGTCCGCCGGCATAAAAATAAATGTCATACAAAGATTGCGTATCTTCTTGAGGAAGATAACAGAGCATAAACTCATTGACTCCACTCATAAGAATAGAGTGTAAATTATTTTGAGCCATTGTGAGAAAAAAGATTTCATATTGGTCAAAAAATTTTAAAGAGAATACGAGATGAGAATATTCTTGGAAATTACCTAGTCCTGGAGTATTCTTGCGAGCGTTTAAATATGCGGCTATAATTTCTTTCATATAGTCGGTCAACGCGTCTTGTATAGACTCGTAGTAATAATAAAAAGTCATGCGGGAAACGCCGGCTTTTTTGGCGATTGCTGATACACTGAGACGATCGATTCCATTTTTTCGCATAAGTTCTGTGATAGACTCGCCAATACACATTCGGGTGAAGCGGGAACGTTCGGTTTTTTGACTTGTTTTGTGGCGATTCGGTTGAGCAGGTGTAGTGTGTTCCATAATAAATCCTCATAGCTGGTATTTTATAGTTTCTGTAAAAAATTTGATTAAGAATCCTGATTTCCTTACAAAAAGAAGTATTTTGTAAATTGTATCATGGGCATAGATGAAATACAATATCTGATACGAGTGAAAATATATGATTAGGAGAAGGATAAAATGATAAGATTTATTGCAGATTCCTGCAGCGATTTACTTCAGATAGAAGGGGTGGACTTTGTAGCGGTTCCGCTCACAATTTCAACAGATACGTCCGATTATGTAGATGATCAGGATTTGGATATCAAAGGAATGTTAGACGATTTGGCAACATATAAGGGGAAATCAGGTACGGCATGTCCGAGTGTAGAACGATGGCTGGAGGCATTTGAAGGAGCAGACACGATCTATATCGGAACGATGACAAGTACGCTTTCCGGTACGTATAATTCTGCTCTTGTGGCGAAGGATTTGTATGAGCAATCGCACCCGGAAGTGAAGATTCATGTGTTCGATACATTAAGCGCCGGACCGGAACTTCGACTCTTGATGGAAAAGTTGATAGAACTTGATCAAAGTGGTATGGAGTTCGAAGAGGTTTGCAAAATGGGAGAAGATTATATGCAGAAGACACGGTTGTTTTTTGCATTAAAGTCTTTGCATAATCTTGCTCAAAATGGTAGAGTAAATAAAGTGGTTGCGGCAGCGGCAGGAGCTCTTGGGATTAGTGTACTTGGTACAGCAAGTGAGGAAGGTACATTGGAAGCGGTTTCAAAATGTCGCGGCGACAAGAAGGTAATTGCTGGATTTTTAGAAGAGATTGGAAAAGCAGGATTTACACAAGGTAAGATCCGAATCAATCATGTGGAAAATCTGACTCTTGCAGAAAAGCTTCGAGACGCGATTTTGGAGAAATATCCGGATGCAGAAATTATGATCTACGAGGCAAGAGGTCTTTGCAGCTATTATGCGGAGCGAGGCGGTATGCTGGTAGGAGTCGAATGCAATTCCTGATACTTTTTGAAAAGGATGCGGGAGAATGAAAAGATGTACATTATGTCCGAGAAACTGTAATGTGGACAGAGAAGCTGGCGAGCGTGGAGTTTGTGGAGTAACGGGACCAGGGATATTAGGTGCAAGAGCAGCTCTTCACATGTGGGAAGAACCTTGTATTTCCGGTGACCATGGTTCGGGAACCGTGTTTTTTAGTGGTTGTTCCCTTCGTTGCATTTATTGTCAAAACTATGAGATTGCACATGCGGAGACAGGAAAGAGAATTACGGTAGAACGGCTTTCTGAGATTTTTTTGGAACTTTCCGAGAAAGGCGCCCATAATATCAATCTTGTAACACCGACACACTATACTCCGGAGATTATTCAGGCAGTTTCGAGGGCAAGAACGTATGGGTTGACACTTCCTATTGTCTATAATTGCAGTGGTTATGAAAAAGTAGAAACACTAAAAATGCTAGAAGGAATCGTAGATATATATTTGACGGATTTCAAATATATGGATTCGGATCTTGCGGCGCGGTTTTCCAAAGCGCCGGATTATCCGACGATTGCAAAAGAAGCATTAGAAGAAATGGTGCGCCAAACAGGGGCGCCTGTTTTTGATGGAGAAGAATTGATGAAAAAAGGAGTGATTGTTCGGCATCTTCTTTTGCCACATCAATTAAAGAATGCAAAAGCAGTGGTACGATATGTATATGAGACTTATGGGGATCAAGTATACCTGAGTCTGATGAACCAGTATACACCTCTTCCGCAAGTAAGACATATTCCCGAACTGAACCGTAAGGTGACAGAACGGGAATATGAAAAACTCTTGGATTATGCCATCGATCTTGGAGTGGAACAGGCATTTATTCAAGAAGGAGAAACAGCAGAGGAAAGCTTTATTCCTTCGTTTGAATGTGAAGGGATTTAATGAAGTAATTGCAGGAGGATTTGAATGCCCCAATAAGCTGTGTTTAGAAGCATACCAAGGTTCAGCACGATCGTGCGGAACCTTTTTCCATTTGGAATCGTAATTTCTCCTGCGCATAAATGCATGTTTTTCCGTTTGACAAAGAAAAGTACAATACCTGTAAGTGCGAAGATTATAATAAACAGACTATACAGGAAAGAAAGAATAAGTTCCAAGGCATGTTCCGATAGGAATAAAAGCATTGCCTGCAAATCAGAAGGATCCTGGAGAGACAAAAGTTCTTGATAAAATCCGGAACGCATCATCAACATTCCGGGAACAGAGCCGAGGAAATTGATGGACATATGCATGAAAATGGTGTATTTTACAGTTCCGGTTTTTACATAAAGAAATCCCCAAAAAAGGCCAAGAACAACTGCATAGGCAAATTGGTTTAGATTTCCGTGGAACAAGGCAAATAAAGTGGCAGAAACAAGGATGGCGATGCCTTCTCCATATTTTACGGTTCTATCGATAATAAATTTGCGGAAAATGAGTTCCTCAAAAATCGGCGCTAGAATGACCATAAAAGGAATGGCAGACCATGGACTGATATCCGATAAAAGTTCTGCTACGACATTTTCTACGGTACCGCCTTTTAAATTGCCGATGATTTCTGCTGTGAAAACTCCGAGGAGATTACTTACATACATCAATCCGTAGCAAATACAAAATGCAGTAAACCATTGACCGAGAGACAGCTTGTGTTTTGTAACAGGAGTGGCTGGAAGCTGGCGGATTAAAAACGCCAGTACCGGCATTCCGATACAGTAGAGTGGGAGCATAGTGATGATGAGCGACAAATCACTGTTGTTCATGAAAGCCGGTGCAATGCGATTAGCCAAAAGCATTGCAATATATTGGATTACAAAACAAAATAATGCTCCAAGAAAAAGCCGCATTCCTAATTTGGAAAAATGTCGTTTCGTTTCTCTTAATGATTCCATTTCTAAATCAAACCTCCTTAAAATCTTATGATTATCCATGGTAACATGCTTTGTTTATTTTGTAAAAGGAAAAAAGAATATAGACGGAATTGTGATTGACATGATATGATGAAACAACAGAGAATCATACATTCAGGAGGAGATGCGATGGGATTTTCAATCGATGTCAGTGTTCCTGCATTGACCGTTTTTTTTCAAGGGTTACTTAGTTTTTTCTCGCCTTGCGTACTCCCACTGATCCCGCTTTACATAGGATATTTATCCGGAGGGACGGTGACACGGGACGAAGACGGAAAGATGCATTATAAAAGAAGTAAGGTAATGATCCATACGATCTGTTTTGTGCTTGGCGTTAGTTTCGCCTTTTTTATTTTGGGGTTCGGAGTGTCGGCGGCTGCAGGATTTTTTAAGACGAATCAGATGCTGTTTGCAAGGATTGGTGGGATACTTGTTGTAGCATTTGGTCTTTATCAATTAGGAATGTTTGGGCAGAGTAAAGTATTGGGAACGGAAAGGAGGCTTCCGTTCAAATTAGATGCGCTTGCTATGTCACCGGTGACTGCCCTTTTGATGGGATTTACGTTTAGTTTTGCGTGGACTCCTTGTGTGGGTCCTGCGCTTGCCAGCGTACTTCTTATGGCAGCGTCAGCTTCTACTAAGATTGTAGGATTTGCTTTGATCGGTGTCTATACGTTAGGTTTTGTACTTCCTTTTCTTGCAGTAGGATTTTTTACAACGACTGTCTTGGAATTTTTTAAGAATCATATGAAGGTTGTAAAATATACGGTGAAGATCGGCGGTGTTCTTATGATTTTGATGGGACTGTTGATGTTTACCGGAAAGATGAATTCTGTAACAGGCTATCTTTCTAAATTGTCGGGTGCAGTTGGAAGCGAGGCAGAAGAAAAGAAGGAGACGGGAGAGGAGAAAGTAGAGGAAGAAACAGGAGATTCTGTAAATGAAGAGGTTTCTTCAGAAACAAAAGAGCAGACAGTCGCGGCGATAGATTTTACATTGAAGGATCAGTATGGCAAAGAGCATACGTTGTCGGAATATAAAGGGAAAACGGTATTTTTGAATTTTTGGGCAACGTGGTGTCCGCCATGTAAAGCAGAAATGCCGGATATTCAGAAATTGCATGAATCTTATGATACAGAAGGGGAAGAAGCCCTCGTTGTGCTTGGCGTGGCAGCGCCGAATATGGGAGGAGAAGGTTCAGAAGAAGAGATTGCGGCATTTTTGGAAGAACAAGGATATACGTATCCTGTAGTTATGGATACAACGGGAGAGATTTTTTCGGCATATGGGATTACATCATTTCCGACAACGTTCATGATCGATCGTGACGGGAATGTGTTCGGATATGTAACAGGAATGTTAAGTGAAGATGTGATGAAGAGTATCATCAAACAAACGATGGAGGGAAAACGTGAATAAAAGGAGGAAGGATACAATGAAATTAATGATTGCATCAGATATTCATGGTTCTGCATACTACTGCAGAAAAATGCTGGAAGCATATGAGAAAGAGAAAGCAGATAAACTTTTGATTTTGGGAGATATTTTATATCATGGACCGAGAAATGATCTGCCAAAGGAATACGATCCTAAAGCGGTAATTCAGATGCTCAATGAGAGAAAAGAGGAACTGCTTTGTGTGAGAGGTAATTGTGACTGTGATGTAGATCAAATGGTATTGGAATTTCCGATTTTGGCAGAATATGCGATTTTTTATATGGGAAATCGAATGATATTTGCAACCCATGGTCATAAGATCAACAAAGAAAATCTTCCGATGCTAAAGGCAGGAGATATTTTGTTGAATGGACATTTTCACGTACCGGCTTGTGAAAGGATTGGAGACTATATCTACATGAACCCGGGTTCTGTTTCCATTCCCAAAGAAGAATCTGAGCATAGCTATATGGTTGTGGAAGAGAATGTTTGCACATGGAAAAATCTGGATGGATACAGTTATCGTACTGTTGCAATCGATACTATTGCCGGAGAAGGACGATAAGAAAAGCTACATATATAAAAAGGAGGGTGCACGATGGAGAAATTACAAGAGTTACAGAGAATGATTGATGAAAGTCAGAGGATTGTATTTTTTGGAGGAGCGGGTGTGTCTACAGAGAGTAATATTCCTGATTTTAGAAGTAGCGATGGGTTATATAATGAGCAGTATCAGTATCCTCCGGAACAAGTAGTGAGCCATACATTTTTTCAAAAACGAACAGAATTGTTTTATGATTTTTATAAAAATAAGATGATGTTTTTGGATGCAAAACCGAATGCAGCACATAAAAAACTTGCAGAATTAGAGCGGGCAGGAAAATTAACGGCTGTAGTCACACAGAATATTGATGGATTACATCAGATGGCCGGAAGTAAATGTGTGTTGGAACTTCATGGAAGTATCCATCGAAATTATTGCCAAAGGTGTGGAAAATTCTATGATGCAAAATATATCAAAGAATCAGAAGGAATTCCTCGGTGCGAATGTGGGGGAATCATCAAACCAGATGTTGTATTGTATGAAGAAGGGTTAGATGGAAGAACGATTCAAAATACGGTGCAGGCAATTGCGCAGGCGGATATGTTGATCATTGGCGGAACATCGCTTGTGGTATATCCGGCGGCTAGTTTTATTGACTATTTTCATGGGAAATACCTCGTTGTGATCAATAAAAGTGCAACGCCGAGAGATGGACAGGCAGATCTATGTATTCAAGAACCGATTGGAAAAGTTTTGGGAGAAATCTGCGTATAAGAACAACAAGTATTTGATCTAATTTTATTGTGGAGTGAGAGAAAGCACAGATCTGACGCGAAAGCATATTTTGATAATAAATTTAGAATGTGTAGATTCACAGAAAGGGTAACAAAATATGCCATATTTAATTATGCTGGATGCAGGACACGGGGGACGTGATCCGGGAGCAGTATACGCAGAACGACAGGAAGCGGAGGACGCTTTGAGACTTACTTTGGCAGTAGGAGAAATTTTACAAAATCATGGATTTGATGTAGAATATACAAGAACAACCGATGTATATGAATCCCCATTTGAGAAAGCGATGGAAGCAAATGAGGCAAAGGTGGATTATTTTGTATCGATTCATCGGAATTCTTATCCGACAGATAACGCAGTTTCCGGTGTAGAAAGTCTAATCTACGATCTGTCCGGAATCAAGTATGAGATGGCGAAAAATATCAATGAACAATTAGAGTCGGTAGGCTTTGTGAATCTTGGGGTAAAAGCAAGACCGAATCTTGTTGTTTTGAAACGTACCAAGATGCCTGCGGTATTGGTTGAAGCAGGATTTATCAATTCAGATATCGATAATCAACTGTTTCAAAATAATTTTTATGATATTGCCGGAGCGATTGCGGACGGAATCATAGATACGCTAGGCCAGCCGCAAGAAGAACGGCTGCAATATCGCGTACAGGTTGGGGCGTTTCGTAATCGAAATTATGCAGATCAGCTTTTTAATGAGTTGATCTCCCAGGATTATCCGGCTTTTATTGAAGAGGGGAATGGATTTTACCGTGTGCAGGTGGGAGATTATCCGATTCTGCAAGAAGCGGTTGATATGGAACGGCGCCTGAAAATGGCTGGATATGCCACGATTATTGTAAGCTAGAGTTCCGGCGAGTACAGTCAGGTGTTGATAAGGTAGAAAAAGAAAACAGGAGAAGAAAGAATGAGTGGAGAATTACAATTTCTAGAAAAGTTAAAGGGTATTTTAGAACTTGGGAATGCGAAGAATCGTGTGCTAAGCGTACAAGATGTAGAAGAATACTTTGTAGAAGATCATCTTTCAAAGGAGCAGATGAGTCTTGTGTATGATTATCTTTTGACACAAAAAATCGCCGTGTCTGGATATGAGAAAAACGAAGGCGAGACGTTGTCCTTTGAGAAAAAATTAGAAAAGCTTTTAGAAGAAGATCGGCTGTATGTAGACGAATATTTGAAAGAAATTTCTATGTTAAAACCACAGAATAAGATGGAAGAACATTTGAAATATTACTCTCCAAAAGTTGTGGAGATTGCATTGGATTTCTATTCAGAAGAGTATCTGATCGAGGATTTGATCCAGGAAGGAAATATAGGACTTATGATGTCTCTTGAACCGAATGTGCTGAGTGAACAGCAGATTCTTGCAAATATTCGTCAAGCGATGCAGATGCTTGTGGAAGACAATGAAGAGACGAAAATACATGATAGGAAAATGATCGAGAAGGTTGCATATTTAGATGAATGTGTAACGAATCTGAAAGAAGAATTAGAACGAAAACCGACCTTGGAAGAATTGGCAGTTTATATGGGACTGACAGAAGATGAGGTCAATGATATCCTTAGATTGACCGGAGAAGATGATGATGACGAAGAGGAAGAGGAAGAAGAAGATACGGGGTACGATCCAGCTTAAGCTGAATCGTACCCCGTATTTTGAATTACTTTTAATCGTTGTCTTCAGAGTTTTCGTCATAAAAGTGATCCGGCAGATAGATGTGAACCTTTTCCACACGGTTTTTGTCTAATGATTCTACGACAAGGCGAATACCATCGGCTGTTGTAACTTCGTCGTTTAATTCCGGAAGTCTGTCCAAACGTTCAATGATAAATCCTCCAAGGGAATCATAGTCTTCGGATTCCAGTTTTGTATGGAGTTCATCATTCAAATCATCTAAATTGGTAGAACCTTCTACAACGTATTCAAATCTGTTGATTTCTTTAAAGTCATCTTCTTCATTTTCATCATATTCATCACGGATCTCTCCGACAATCTCTTCCAGTAAGTCTTCTAACGTAATCAGACCGGCTGTTTCACCGTACTCGTCTAATACGATTGCGATATTAAAGGAAGCTTCACGCATTTCTACAAGAAGTTCGGAAATGCTCTTATATTCATAAGTGAAATAAGCTTCTCGGAGAATATCACGAATATGAAATTCTTTTTTATTATCAAATAGAAGTAAATCCTTCATGTTGATCGTTCCGATTACATTGTCAGTTGTTTCTTCGTAAACCGGAAGTCTGGTGAATTTATCTTCACGGAAAATATTTATCAATTCTTCGTATGTGCTGTTTACATCGGCAAATGTCATATGAACTCTTGGAACCATGACATCTTTTGCTTTCGCATCTCCCATATCAAACACATTATAGATCATTTCTTTTTCTTCGGATTCGATGACTCCGTCTTCGTGGCTGACGTCTACGATCGTACGAAGTTCACTCTCTGTCATGGCATCCGGTTTGGCGTTTGGATCCACACGGAGAATAAAAAGAACGGCTCTTGAAAGACTGTTTACAATGAAAATAAACGGTGTTGTAATTTTCATGAGAAAAGCAATCGGATAAGCATACATGAGCGCAAGTTTTTCCGAATGAATTGTTGCAAGAGTCTTTGGAGAAATCTCACCAAAAATCAAAATTAATAAAGTAATAATTCCTGTTGCAGCAGCGACTGCGGAACCACCAAACATATAAGCAATACTTGTTGTGATGGATGAGGCAGACAGATTGACAATGTTATTACCAATCAAAATGGCGCTCAACATTTTGCCGGAATCTTCGGTGATGGCAATCACCTTTTTTGCACGTTTGTTGCCTTCTTCTGCTAAAAAACGCATTCGGATTTTGTTGACTGTTGTCAGCGATGTTTCCGCTGAAGAAAAAAATCCGGAAAAAAATAGTAAAATGATTAAAATAATAATCTGCGTGGCGACACTCGAGTCCACTTGTTTATTCACTCCTTCTTGTTAATAGAATAAAAATAGTTAACATTTTCAATATACCGTATTTTCAAGGAATTTGCAAGAGTACATTGCATATGTTATAATATTAGTGTATGATGTACGAGAATAACAGAAAATAGGAGAATAAGATGCAGAGAGAATTTTATGATCGATTGATAGATATATTAGGGCCGGAAGCGGTTCTTGTTGATGAACCGATGAAAAAGCATACGACATTTCGTATTGGGGGTCCGGCAGATTATTATGTTCTTCCAAGGACGATAGATGAAGTCAAAAAAGTAACAACATTGTGCAAAGAGGCGGAGATTCCGTATTATGTACTTGGAAATGGAAGCAACCTTCTTGTCAGTGATGAAGGATATCGAGGAGTGATCATTCAGCTTTATCGGAATATGAATCAGATTGAAGTAGAAGGTACAACGATTCGAGCTCAAGTAGGAGCCCTTCTTTCTCAGATTGCAGGTGAAGCGCTTAGACATAGTTTGACTGGATTTGAATTCGCGGCAGGAATTCCGGGAACATTAGGAGGGGCTGTTGTGATGAATGCTGGGGCATATGGCGGAGAGATGAAAGATGTGCTGCAGGAAGTCACAGCGCTTTCTAAAGAAGGCGAAGTAAAGGTATTAACAAGAGAAGAATTAGATCTCGGATATCGAACAAGTGTGATCGGAAGAGAAGGATACATTGCGTTAGAGGCAGTCATCGCATTAAAAGATGGACAGGAAGACGAGATTCGGTCTACTATGGAGGATTTGAAAGAACGTAGAACGACAAAGCAGCCGTTAGAGTATCCAAGCGCCGGAAGTACATTCAAACGTCCGGAAGGATATTTTGCAGGAAAATTGATTCAAGATACCGGACTTCGTGGATTTTCCGTAGGCGGAGCACAAGTATCCGAGAAACATTGCGGATTTGTGATCAACAAGGATAATGCAACTGCAAAAGATGTGATTGAATTGATGAGAGAGGTTTCGGATCGAGTGGAGGAAAAATTTGGCGTTCCGCTTGAACCGGAGGTGAAAAAACTGGGGGATTTCTAAGATGAGATTTGTAATTGTAACCGGAATGTCCGGTGCAGGGAAAAGTACAGCGCTTAAAATGTTGGAAGATGTAGGATATTTTTGTATTGATAATCTTCCTTTGGCATTACTTCCAAAGCTTGTGGAGATACTAAGAGTTCCAAGTACGGAATTTAACAAAGTAGCGCTTGGAATTGATATTCGAGGCGGACAGAATTTTACTGATCTGGAAGAGATGCTGAAAGATGTTTCGTATGAGATGCTGTTTCTTGATTCCGGAGATTCGGTGCTTGTAAAACGTTACAAAGAGACTCGAAGAACCCATCCTCTTGCGAATGAGGGAAATATTTGGGAAGGACTTGAGAAAGAAAGACGAGTGTTGGAACCGATCAAAAAAAATGCAGATTATATAATCGATACGAGTCTTCTTCTCACAAGAGAACTGAAACGAGAATTACAGAAAATCTTTGTGGATAGTCAGGAATATAAGAATTTATATCTTACGGTAGTATCTTTTGGGTTTAAATATGGCATTCCGAATGATGCAGACCTTGTATTTGACGTAAGATTTTTGCCGAATCCTTACTATATTGAAGAGCTTCGTCCAAAGACGGGAAATGATCCGGAGATTCAAGAATATGTAATGAATAATGGAAAGGCAGAAGAGTTTTTGGACAAACTTCAAGATATGTTGGAGTTTTTAGTTCCACAGTATATTGCAGAGGGAAAACATCAGTTGGTAATCGCAATTGGCTGTACCGGTGGGAAGCATCGCTCGGTAACTTTGGCAAATGCACTATATCATTATTTTGAAAAATCCAATGAATATGGTGTGCGTATAGAACATCGAGATATTGAAAAAGATGCGAAGCGAAAAGCAGAATAGAGGGATGGCATGTCATTTTCAGGAGAAGTAAAAGAAGAATTAGGGCTGCAGATCAGCTCGGCGCGGCATTGTCAGATTGCGGAAACAGCCGCATTTATCAGCATGTGTGGAAGTGTTATGATTGACAGTGATGAACGATATTCGGTTAAAATCCACACAGAAAACCTGAGTGTTGCAAGAAAGTGCTTTACATTATTGCAAAAAACATTTAATATAAGAACTGAAATTTCAATCCGAAGGAATCTTTCGAAGCAGAGTACATCGTATTGGCTGCTTGTGAAGAATCATGAGGAAGCACTCCGGCTTCTTCAAGCGACAAAGCTTTTGACTCGGGAGGGGGATGTTCAAGAGGAACTTTCTCTTGTTAAAAATACTGTCGTACAACAGTATTGTTGCAAGAGAGCGTTTATCAGAGGAGCGTTTCTCGTGTCAGGATCAATTAGCGATCCGGAGAAGTCTTATCACTATGAAATTGTCTGTTCTGCAAAAGGAAAAGCAGAGCAGCTCCAAAAGATTATGAATAGCTTTGAGATTGATGCGAAGGTTATATTGCGGAAGAGATCTTATGTAGTCTATGTAAAAGAAGGAGCACAGATATCTGACTTGCTGAATATTATGGAAGCGCATGTTGCTCTTATGAAGTTTGAAAATATCCGTATATTGAAGGATATGAGAAATGCTGTGAACCGAAAAGTGAATTGTGAAACGGCAAACATCAATAAGACTGTGTCGGCTGCTGTGAAGCAGGTAGAAGATATCCATTATATCCGTGATACCATCGGGTTGGAGAACCTGTCAGAGGCATTATATGACGTGGCTCTAACAAGGTTATCATATCCAGAAGCAACATTAAAGGAATTAGGGGATTTACTGACGCCGCCTGTCGGGAAGTCGGGGGTAAATCACCGGCTGAGAAAATTAGGCGAGATTGCCGATAAGCTCAGACAAAACAAGGAGGTACATTATGATTAGACAGACAGTTACGATTCAGGCAGAAGAAGGAATTGGAGCAAGAGTTACAGCAAAGATTGTGCAGATTGCAAATGAATTTAACAGTCGGGTGTTTATTGAAATTGGAACAAAGAAAATCAATGCAAAAAGTATTATGGGAATGATGAGTCTTCAACTTTCCACAGGAGACAGTCTCGTAGTTGCAGCAGAAGGTAATGATGAGGAAAAAGCTGTTGAGAAGATGAAAGACCTTTTGATGTTAGGCGAATAGCAATCGCGTATAGATAAAAAGAATGTGCTTCGCACATTCTTTTTCGCATTATAGAATCAGGCAGAAAGGAGAACCGAAATGAAAAAATTACTATTCATTTACAATCCAAATGCAGGGAAAGGGTTGTTAAAACCAAAGCTTTCTGACATTCTGGATATTTTTGTAAAAGCAGGCTATGAGGTGACAGTATATCCGACACAAAAATATAGAGATGGATATCGTAAAGTTGCAAGATTTGAGGGGGATTATGATCTGCTTGTATGCAGCGGAGGTGACGGAACATTAGATGAAGTCGTGACCGGTATGATGCAAAGAGAGGATAGAATTCCAATCGGATACATTCCAACCGGAACGACCAATGATTTTGCAAATAGTCTTCATATTCCGAAGGATCTGCTAAAAGCTGCGGACGTGGCGGTGAATGGAGAACCTTTTGCATGTGATGTGGGACGTTTTAACAAAGACATCTTCGTATATATTGCTGCGTTTGGACTATTTACAGATGTTTCCTATCAAACAAAACAGGAGGTTAAGAATGTATTAGGGCATTTGGCTTATGTCTTGGAAGGAACAAA
Organism: uncultured Lachnospiraceae bacterium; assembly: GCA_900550235.1. Taxonomy (GTDB): domain Bacteria; phylum Bacillota; class Clostridia; order Lachnospirales; family Lachnospiraceae; genus Faecalimonas. Next base: position 18,220 of record URRQ01000014.1, on the reverse strand, counting down.
GCGATTGTTTGGAATTCCGTCATATCACATCAAAGTAACACATGATGGGGAAGTAATTGAAGATGAATTTGTATTTGGAATGGTAACAAACTCCAAATCTGTTGGAGGATTCCGTAATATGATCGGAAAGAACGTGGTGTTTGATGATGGAGAATTTGAGGCGACTTTGATCAAATTCCCGAAGAATCCATTGGAATTGAACGACATTATTCTTTCCATTGCTACAGGACAACAGGATTCAAAATATATGTATTCTTTCAAAGCGAAAGAAGTATTTTTCGAGTCATTGGAAGAAATTCCATGGACGTTGGATGGTGAATTCGGGGGTGAGCATGATTATGTTCATATAAAAAATGAACGCCAAAGTTTGGAAATCATGATTGACCCGGAGAATAAATCGACGCTGATGTATGAGGCGGCGGAAATTTTACTTGAGGAGGAAGAAACAAGATAATCATGGAAAAGAGAGAAAAGTTTTCATCAAGACTAGGATTCATCCTGATTTCAGCAGGATGTGCGATCGGACTTGGTAATGTGTGGAGATTTCCATATATTACAGGTCAATACGGAGGGGGAGCCTTTGTGCTCATCTATCTGTTCTTTTTACTAACATTGGGGTTGCCGATCATGGTTGTAGAATTTGCAATCGGAAGGGCAAGCCAGAAAAGTGTGGGGCGCGCTTATGAAGTGTTGGAACCAAAAGGAAGCAAATGGCACATTCATAAGTATTTTGCAATTGCCGGAAATTATTTGCTGATGATGTTTTACACAACAGTCGGTGGATGGATGCTTGCCTATTTTGTCAAGATGGCAAAAGGTGAGTTTGTAGGGACATCTGCAGAACAAGTAGCTGAGATTTTTGGGACATTGACTACAAATAGAAATGAAATGATTTTTTGGATGCTTGTGATTTCAATTCTTGGCTTACTTGTATGTTCAATGGGGCTTCAAAAAGGTGTAGAAAAGATTACAAAAGTAATGATGGTAAGTTTGCTTTTGATCATGTTCTTATTGGTAGCGCGTTCTGTGACGCTTCCAAATGCCATGGAGGGATTAGAGTTCTATTTGAAACCGGATTTTGGAAAAATGAAAGAAGCAGGTATTGGAACAACTGTATTTGCAGCGATGGGGCAGTCTTTCTTTACACTTAGCCTTGGAATTGGCGCGTTAGCGATTTTTGGAAGCTATATTGATAAAGAAAGAACTCTTGCCGGAGAAGCAGTAAGTGTAACAATTCTGGATACATTTGTTGCAACAACTGCAGGATTGATTATTTTCCCGGCATGTTTTGCGTTTGGAATTAATCCTGGAGAAGGACCGGGGCTTGTGTTTGTCACACTTCCGAATGTATTCAATGAGATGACTGGTGGAAGAATTTGGGGAACTCTCTTCTTCTTGTTTATGACATTCGCAGCATTCTCAACAATTATAGCTGTATTTCAAAATATTATTGCATGTTTCCAGGATATGTTTGGTTGGAGTTTGAAAAAATCTCTGCTGATCAATGGAGTTGCATTGATTATTTTAGGGCTTCCATGCGTATTAGGTATGACAGATTGGGCATCTTTTACCATTGGAGGAAAGAATATTATGGATATGGAAGATTTTCTTGTTAGCAATAATTTACTTCCATTAGGTTCCCTCGTATTCTTATTATTCTGTGTCACAAGATATGGATGGGGCTGGGATAACTTTATCAAAGAAGCCAATGCCGGAAAAGGATTAAAATTCCCAGGTGGAAAAGTAATGAGATTTTACTTGTCTTGTATTTTGCCATTAATTGTATTATTTATCTTTGTGCAAGGATATTGGGTAATGTTTAAATAAAATAGAAAAAATAAAAAAATGCTTGCATTTGCCATGCAACTGTGCTATATTAAATGAGTACGGTTCATGGCTCCCTGGTCAAGCGGTCAAGACGCTAGCCTCTCACGCTGGAATCAGGGGTTCGATTCCCCTGGGAGTCATATCGAAAAGGAAATCCTATTGGATTTCCTTTTTTTGTTGGATAGGAAAGATTTTTTGTAATACCGTAAAATGAATATTAAGTTAATAAAATTTAAGAGAAAAGGAGCTACTTTGGCTCCTTTTTTCTATGTTTTGCAGATTGTTAACAATTTACAATTTGGTAAAATTGAACAAATTGTAAATTGTTAACAATGTTAATGTATTCACAGGGAAAACAAAAACAGAGAAATATAAAGGTGAAGTCCGTACTGGAAAGACAACTTCTTCGAATAAAGCACACAAAATGGCATAATTCACAAAGATGCACAAAAACGCTGTCTTCGATAGACTTAAAATTGTATAAATGTTATAATTAAGACAGTTGGAATAAACAATCAAATGGAGGAAAGAGAAATGAAAAAGAGAATGATGGCGCTCTTGCTGGCAGGAGTTATGGTGTTCTCCTTGACAGCATGTGGTGGAGGCGGAGCATCCAGCAAAAACCAGCAGAAAGAAAAAGAAGACTCAAGCAAACAGGTAGGAGTTGAAATTGCTCCGGAAGAGCAAGGAGCACCACCTGAAGACGCACCGGTTGGCGGACAGGTTGTTGTTGCAATCACACCAGGAACATTATCACCGGATATGAGAGACGGCTGGTCAAGAAATACAACAAATGACGGATTTATCGGATTGATGAGTGGTTATGCAATTGCAGACTATAATCGAGAAAGAGTTCTTGATTGGGATCCGGTTGTAGTGAAAGAACATGAAGTAACAGAAAACGATGATGGAAGCAAGACATATCGTGTTGTAATCAATGACAATTTGAAATGGAGCGATGGAACTCCGATCACTGCAAAAGACTACGTATTCTGTCTTTTGTTACATTCATCTCCTGAATTTGCAGCATGCGAAGGTGATGCTACATATGGATGGGCATTAAAAGGATATGATGAACATGTATCCGGACAGGCAAAAGAGTTCTCAGGTGTCAGACTTCTCGGAGAGTATGAATACTCTATGACAATTAAGGCGGAAGAACTTCCAAATTACTATGAGTTGGCTAATGTTGCATATATGCCGGAGCCGTTAGCAGCAATCGCACCGGGATGTGATGTAAAAGATGACGGAAATGGTGCTTATATGACAGATGAATTTACAGAAGATCTGTTAAGAAAGACATTACTTGATCCAGAAACAGGATTCCGTTACAAAAACCCTGTAGTTTGTGGACCATACAAATTAAAGAGCGTAGATCTTACAACTGAAACAGTAGAATTAGAGATCAATGAAGAATACTTAGGAAGATATGATGGAACAAAACCACATATCCAAAGCATTATTTCTAAACCGGTTGCAAGTGAGACAATCCGTGATGAATTTGAAAAAGGAACAATCGATTTCTACAGTGCAGGTTCTGGAGAAAAGATTGAAGCAGCTTTAACAAAAGTTGAAGAAGGAAAATTAAATGCAAACTATGGTGTTGTACCGGGAACATATATGACAGAACTTCGTTATGTATGTGACTTTGGACCGACACAGTTTGAAGAAGTAAGACGTGCAATCGCTTATATTGTAGACCGTGATGAATTAGATAAACAGTTAACAGGTGGTTATGGTTCTGTTGTAGACTGTTATGCAACAGATGCGACAAGTCATTATAATGCAGTAAAAGATGATATTGAATCTGATTTAACACATTATTCTTATGACCTTGAGAAGGCAAAACAGGAATTGATCAATGGCGGCTGGACATTAAATGAGAAGGGTGAGGCATTTAAAGAGGGAGTAGACAAATATCGTTATAAAGATGTAAATGGCGAATTAATGAAATTAAAAATTGAAGTTGCCTGTGCAGAAGATGAATATTCTAAACTCTATAACACAGTAATTCCACCAGAAGCAGAAAAAATTGGTATGGAATACAAATATACTTCTATGGATTTTGCCCTTATGATCAACCATATGAATCGTGAAGGCGTAGACCCAACATACAACATTTTCTACAGCAGTATTGGAATTCCTGAGATTCTCTTCTACTGGTATGCATTTGATGATGCTCCGGAATTAATGGGATTATGGAATGTTAACCGCATCTCTGATCCAGAGCTTAAAGAGATTGCAAAGAAAATGCAGAATGTAGACCCGGATGATCTTGAAGGATTTAGAAAATTATATGCAGAATTCCAAAAAGCATATAATAAAAAGCTTCCAAGTCTTCCAATGGGATGTGGAGTTTCTTACATGTTCTTTAACCCAAGATTAAAGAACTTTGTTCCAAGAGCACATGACGGATGGGGCTTAATGGTTCTTGACGCATATATCGAAGAATAATGGAATAAAAGATTTCACGGGAGGACAGAAAAGACCATTTCTGTCTTCCCATAAATTTTATTTATGGCAAAATAATTACATAAAATGGAAGGAGTCATGTCTATACTATGGCAAAATACATATTAAAAAGACTTGGGTACATTATTGTAGTATTCTTCCTGCTCTCATTACTATTGTTTGGAATATTTAAGATGGTACCGGGAGATCCGGCCAGACTTATGGTGGAAGGACAAAAGATGAGTGTTTCACCGGAACAATATGAGATGTTATATCAGCAGGCAAGAGAACGTTTGGGATTGGATAAACCGCTTGTTATTCAGTATGTAAGCTGGATGGGCAACATTTTAAAAGGAGATCTTGGATACTCTTCTGTTTATCGTATTCCTGTAAAAGATCTGATCGGACCTCCGATGAGAAATACGATTGCACTCAATGTGGTATATTATATTTTCTTGTTTGCGATCGGAATACCGCTTGGAATTAAATGTGCGGTGAAAAAAGATACAATGTTTGACACATCTCTTCAGGTGGCAACAATGGTCGGAATCAGTATTCCGTCTTTCATTTCCGCTTTGATTTTCATCTACCTGTTCGCGATTGTTATTCCTATTTTCCCAATTAGCGGTATGGTAACGACAGGAGCAGGCTATACAGGATTTCGGGCGTTTTTAGATTATTTGTATCACATGGCATTACCGATCATCGTATGTTTGACAGGAATCGGTGGTCTGATCCGTTATGTCAGAGGTGCGCTTCTTGATGCATTGTCTATGGATTATGTAAGAACAGCACGTGCAAAAGGTTTGAAAGAGAAAACTGTTATTTATAAACATGCGTTCAGAAATGCGTTGATTCCTATTACAGGATGGATCGTAGGCTCGATTGTTGCTATTTTCGGTGGAGCAGTTATTATTGAGACATTGTTCTCATGGAAAGGTGTCGGAAAACTTCTGATCGATTCCTTGAACCAGCATGATTATACTGTTGCGTTGTCAATGCAGATGTTCTACATTTTATTAGGATTGGCAGCCAACTTGATCACAGACTTATGTTACTGTATCGTTGATCCAAGAATAAAGCTCGATTAGGAGGAAAACAAATGTTATTTGGAAAGAAGAAAGAAAAACAACAGCGTTCTGTTCTGGAAGAAGAACAGATGCAGAGTCCTTTTCGTACAATTATAAAGAATTTGTTGGAAAATAAACTGGCAATGGGTGGATTGATCGTATTTGTATCTATTTTTGCAATGTGCTTTATCTTACCAATTTGGTTCCATCAGGATTTGAACTTCCAGGATCCAACACAGAAAAATATTGCGCCGGGATTTTCCTTTCTCTCTGTTCCGAAGGACTTAAAGAACAATGCGGAAATCATTGAATTTGGTCCGACATTCGGTGTGGGAGTTGACAAAGACGGTTACGTTTATGAGTGGGGACAGTTATCAAAGAACTTGAAAAAAATCCCATATGAGATGGGTAAAATTGTAGATATTGCAGTTGGACAGGATCATGTGCTTGCGTTAAATGATAAAGGTAAGTTATTTACATGGGGATTTAACCGTATGGGGTTAAACAGGATTCCGCCGGAACTGCAAGGAAAAAGAATCCGTGATATTGAAGCGGGATACCAGATGTCAATTGTTGTGACAGAAGATGGACAGGTTGTTTCATGGGGAAATGAAAATGCCGTTGATATCTCTCCATCAAAAGTAAAGAATGAAAAAATCAAAGAAGTAAAAGCAAATATTCAAACAGGAATGGCGCTTACAAAAGATGGCCGCGTCATTGTCCTTGGAAAAAAAGAAACTGCACTTGATAAGATTCCGGAGGAAATTCAAGGGAAAGTAGAGAAAATTGCTTTGACAGACAAAGCGGCAGTAGCTGTTTTGAAAGATGGAACAGTAAGTGTATGGGGAAATAACCATAATCATATCTATGAAGTTCCGGAAGAAGTACAAGGAAAAGCAGTGGATATTTCTGCAGGACGTAATCATGTTGTTGTTATAACAAAAGACGGCAATGCTGTAGCGTGGGGCGGAAATGAGAATAAACAGGCGAAGGTTCCTGCAAAAGCAACAAATGTTGAGAAAGTATCTTCAGGATATTATCAGAACTGTGTGATCAAAGAGGATGGTTCTGTTGTAACATGGGGATTAAAAGGATATCTCTTAGGAACAGATAACTTAGGAAGAAATGTTTTCTACCGTATCTTAAAAGGTGGACAGATGACAATGACGGTAGGTTTCATTGCAGTAATCATTCAGTTTGCAATTGGAATTCTTGTGGGTGGTATTTCCGGCTACTATGGAGGAAAAGTGGACATCTTATTGATGCGTTTGTCTGAGGTTGTCGGTTCACTTCCATTTATTCCACTTGCATTGATTCTTTCAGCATTGATTGGAAATAAAGTATCAGATGTAGGAAGAATCATTATGATCATGTTGATCCTGGGTGTTCTTGGTTGGACAGGAATCGCCAATATGGTTCGTGCGCAAGTGCTTGCAGAGCGTAACAAGGAATTCGTTGTTGCGGCAAAAGCGCTTGGTGTAAAAGAAAGAAATATTATTTTCCGTCATATCGTACCAAATGTAATGACGATCATTATCGTACAGGCAACAATTTCATTTGCAAGCTGTATGTTGACAGAGTCAGGATTATCATTCTTGGGATTCGGTGTGGCAGAGCCGCTTCCATCTTGGGGAAATATGTTGAACAACTGTCGTTCATCAGAAGTTATTTCTCAATACTGGTGGAGATGGGTATTCCCGTCAATTGTATTAGGACTTTGTACAGTCAGCATCAACTTGTTTGGTGACGGACTTCGTAAAGCAGTTGACCCGAAGGCAAATGAAAGGTAGGAATAACGATGGCATATTTATTGGAAGTAGATGATCTACATACATTTTTTAAAACAAAAAAAGGAATTGTAAAAGCGGTCAACGGTGTTTCTTATCGAGTAGAAGCAGGAAAAACCTTGGGAATCGTTGGGGAATCCGGAAGTGGAAAAAGTGTATCTGCAATGAGTATCTTAAAACTTCTCGATGGAAATGGTTATATTGACAGCGGAACAATCACATTCAAAGGACGTAATCTTGCAGAATGTACGATCAATGACATGTATCAGATTCGTGGAAATGAGATTTCTGTTATCTTTCAGGAACCTATGACCAGCTTGAATCCGGTATATACAATAGAAAAACAGCTCAATGAAGTATATTTGACACATCAAAAATTGACAAAAAAAGAAGCGAGTGCCAAATCTTTGGAGATGTTAAAGGCGGTAAAGATTCCGAATCCGGAAGCGGTAATGAAACAATATCCACATCAGTTGTCGGGTGGAATGCGTCAGAGAGTTATGATTGCTATGGCGCTTGCATGTGAGCCGAGCCTTCTGATCGCCGATGAGCCAACAACTGCTTTGGATGTAACAATTCAGGCACAGATTTTGAAATTGATGAATGAATTAAAGAAAGAAAAAGGTACTTCCATTTTATTCATTACACATGATTTGGGAGTAATCAATCAAATGGCAGATGAAGTGGCGGTTATGTATTGCGGTCAAGTTGTAGAAATGTGTACTGCACGTACTATTTTTATGAAAGACACAAAATGCTCTCATCCATACACAGAAGGGCTTATGACTTCTATTCCTCGTTTGGATACACCGGTCGGAGCCAGACTTGAAGCAATTCCGGGAGCCGTACCACATCCGCTTGATCTTCCGAAAGGTTGTAAATTCGCTCCGCGATGCAAATATGCGACAGAGAAATGTATGAATGAAGAACCAAAATTAGAGATGGCAGAAGACAATCATTTGATTCGTTGCTTCTACCCGAATAAGGAGGCTCGCCATGCAAAATAATGAAGAAAAGAAAGTGCTTTTAAAAGTAACGGACCTGAAACAATGGTTTCCGATTAAAAAGACAAAATTATTTCAAAAAGAACAAGAATATGTAAGAGCAAATGATGGGATTACATTGGACATCTATGAAGGCGAAACAGTTGGCCTTGTAGGAGAATCCGGTTGTGGGAAATCAACATTTGGAAGAACATTATTGCAAATATATCGTCAAACAGAAGGTAAGACAATGTATTATGGAAGAAGTCTTATCGATATGGCGCCACTTTATGTGGATGAAACAGTAAAAACAATTGCTTCCCGTAAGAAAAAAATTGCAGAATTAGAAGGGAAGGCAGACGCATTAAAACAAGAATATGAGAAAATGGAGGACTCTCCGGAAAAATTCCAAAAGCAGGCAGAGTGTGAGGAAATTCAGAAGCACTGCAATATGGAATTCTTGAATCTTGTACAGATCATCGGTGGTTTTTATTGTGTAGAAGACACAAAAGAAGTGGAACAGATTTTCTTGGAAAAATTCAAAGTAGCAAGAGCTATTTGCGGGTTAAAAGAAGAAAATCAGATGGAAGGAACAGATAAATCAAAAGAAATAGCAGAGAAAACAGCAGAATTAGAAAAAATCGAGAGCAAACTGGAAGATTTACGTAAGAAATACGAAAAAGACGAAGCTTTTGCAAAATACGAATCTTATCGCGATGAAGGAGTAGATCTTGCAAGATTGAAATCTCAGGAAATGCGTTTCTTAAGAAAAGATATGCAGATGATCTTCCAGGATCCATACTCATCTTTGAATCCAAGAATGACAGTAGGGCAGATTATTGGAGAAGGTCTTTTGGCGCATGGTATTTTTAAGAAAAATGATGAGAAGATGCAGGCCTATGTTATGGAAGTTATGGAAAAATGTGGATTGGCGCCTTATATGATTCACAGATATCCACATCAATTTTCCGGAGGTCAGAGACAGAGAATCGGAATTGCACGAGCGCTTGCATTGAAACCACGCTTTGTTGTATGTGATGAGGCTGTTTCGGCATTGGACGTATCTATCCAGTCTCAGATCGTTAACTTGTTAAAAGATTTGGGAAAAGAAGATAATCTTGCATATTTGTTTATCTCACACGGATTAAGTGTGGTAAAATATATCAGTGACAGAATTGGAGTTATGTATCTTGGAAATATTGTGGAGCTTGCAACATCTGCGGAGATTTTTGCTCACCCGACACATCCGTATACAGAGGCGTTGTTATCAGCAATCCCAACAACGGATCTTGATTCGGATAGAGAGATGATTCCGTTGGAAGGGGACATTCCAAGCCCTGTACATCCGCCAAAAGGATGTAAATTCCACACAAGATGTAAATATTGTACAGAAATTTGTAAACATATCACACCGGAACTTGTAGAGATGAGACCGGGACACTATGTGGCTTGTCATCATCCACTCGGTGAAGAGGAACAGCAATAAAAGAGAGGAATTGTCATGAGTTTTTTTGGAGGCTATAGTAAACGAGGACGTCAATTAGAAGAACAGGATCGGAAGTTTTTAGAGTTTCAAAGACAGATAAGAGAAGAAGAAATGGTTTTTGAAAAGGGAGATTATCTCGCTATGGTTCTCGGGGCATTTTGGGCATTGTGGCCAGCCCTTGCGATTACACTTGCTGTAATCGTAGGAGTCAGTCTTTTCTTCTTATAAAAGACATTCAGTAAGGAAGGGAACAAAGAATGGGATACGAGAAAAAAGCAGCAATTGTAAAAAGGACACTTTGGGAGCAGATTGCAGATGCCCTTCGAGACGATATTATTCGGGGGAAAATTATGCCGGGGGAACGAATTGTAGAGGAAGAAATCGCAGAAAAATTCCATGTGAGCCGTGGACCGGTACGAGAAGCCTTGCGTCATATAGAAGAAGAAGGGTTGATTATCTACGAATCGCATAAGGGGTGTACGGTACGGGAAATATCATATGAGGAAATGCAGGAAAAGTATCTTGTTCGTTCTACGCTCGAGATTTTGGCAGTACGTCTAATTGCGGGAAATCTTTCAGAAGAATATAAAGAGGAAATGGAAGACTGTCTAAAGGAAATGGATGATGCTGCCAGAGAAAAAGATGTCTACCGGATTCTTTGTTTGGATGAAGAATTTCATTCTTGCATTGTAAAAGCGGCAAAATGCGATACCTTGTATAAAGTTTGGGCAATGCTGCGTGAAAGCAACATTCGTGCACATTATACGTTGGAAGCAGAGTCGATCATACCGTTTGACGTAATCCGAAAAAATCATGAAGTTCTTTTAAAAGGACTGAAGGAATTATCAGTAGAAGAAACTTCGAGACTGATCGAAGAACATTATATGATTGTTCCGGAAGTATTACATGAAAAACTGAATCAGAAAAACGATGAGAATGCAATGAAAAGGTAATGTGAGGAAAAGAGTATGTATATAATAAAAAATGGCCGGATCCATGTGGGAGATGGAACTGTCATGGAAAAAGGCGATATTCTGATAGACGGTACAAAGATACAAAAGGTTGCACCGGTGATCGAATGTGAAGAAGCAGAAGTGATCGATGCCTCAGGGAAAGAAGTATTTCCTGGATTTATCGATCCACAATCTTCAATCGGGGCGATGGGGATTCCTGGAAGAAATATGGATACAGATGAGACGTCAAGTCTTGTGACGCCGGAATTGAGTATCAAATATAGTATTGATCCGGACGAATTGAATGCACAGGAATTCTATAAAAGTGGAATCACAACAGTAGGCTGCACTCCGGGAAACTATAACTTGTTCAGCGGGCAGGTGGCGGCTGTTAAAACTGCACCACAGAAGATGCAGACGAGACTTCTGAAAGAACACGCAGCTTTAAAAGGAAGCGTAGAGGCAGGAGTAAAACAAGTATTCGGTGGAAGAAAACAGTCTCCGATGACAAGAATGGCTACAATAAGTCTCTTTAAAAAGACAATCGATGATGCCAGAAGAGCAAAGGAAAAGAGCAGAGCACAGCAAGTACTTTGTGATGTGTTGGATCAGAAGACGATGTCATTATTTGTGGCTGCAGAGACAAAAGGAGAAATTGATTCCCTTCTGTACATTTTGAAAGATGAGGCCGTGAATAAAGTACTTGTAGACGGATTTTGTTTTGGCGATTGCGTAGAAGAGATAAAGGCGCAAAATGTTGGTTTAATCTTAGGAAATGTGAATATGATGTCTCAGATTGCAAAGCATGGAATGAAAATGGATAAGCTGGTAGAGTTGGCAGACAATGGCAATCTGATTGCTTTTACCAATACATTTAACGGAAGATCAGAAGGAAGAGAAATCTTTATTTGGAGTGCGATCGAAGCATATCGCGCAGGCGTGGATGCAGAAAAGGTAGTAGAGATGATGACATTATCTCCTGCAAAAATGCTTGGAATTGAAGACAGAGTTGGAACAATCGAAGAAGGAAAAGACGCAGATATTTCTATCTTCAGCGCGCATCCGGTTACTACTTATGCAGCAAAAGTAGAGAGAAGCATTGTGAATGGAGAGGTGATACTATAATGAAGATTCTGATTAAAAATGGTACGTTATGTACAATGACAGAACAAAGCGAACCTTTCAAAGGCGATGTTCTTGTAGAAAACGGAAAGATAGTAAAAGTAGATACACAGATTGAAGAAAAGGATGCAAAAGTGTTAGATGCTTCCGGACTTTATGTTATGCCGGGATTGATTGATGCGCATACACATATCGGTTTATTTGACTTCAATCAGGAAACTTGCGTGGACGATGCGAACGAAATGACAGATCCTGTTGTAGTTGATTTGGATGCGCGATTTGGTATCAATCCAAAAGCAAGAGAATTTCAAGTGTCTTATGAACATGGAATTACAACATTACTCGTAACACCGGGAAGCGGAGAAGTATTTTGCGGCTTACCTGTTGCATTAAAGACATATGGAGATAATGCGTTTGAGATGACGCTGAAAGCGCCTTGTGCAGTGAAAATCGCGCTGGGAGGAAATCCGAAAAATACATTTGGAGCAATGTCAAGACTTCCGATGACGAGAATGGGAATTGCCGATGTACTTCGCGACACATTCCGTAGAGCAAAAGAATACTTGGAGAAAAAAGAACGAGGCGAAGAGCCACCATATGATTCTAATATGGAAGCGTTGAGTCGCGCTCTTACCGGAGAATTACCATGTAAAGTACATTGTACACAGTATGATATGCTTACTGCTATTGAAGTTTGCAAAGAATTCGGCGTGAGATTTTCTATTGAACATGCTTGGGGAGCGACAGACTATATAGATGAGATCGTAGAAAGCGGCTGTGACATCTGTTATGGACCGATTGCTACATATCGTTGTCCGGGTGAAAGAAGAAAAATCGATATTGAAGCGGTTAAAGAACTGGATGAACATGGCGTGAATGTTGCAATCGTAACAGATTCTCCGATTATGAGTGAAGAATCTTTGTATCACCATATTGGAGAAGCAGTACGAGAAGGAGTTCCGCAGGAACGTGCAATTCGTATGGTTACAATTAATGCTGCGAAGAGTATGGGAGTAGAGGACAGAATCGGTACGTTGGAAGAAGGTAAAGATGCAGATATCATTCTTGTAAAAGGCCGTCTTGGATTAGATACCAATGCGGAAGTACAATGTACGATGATTGACGGAAAAGTAGTTTATCAAAAAGGAGAATAGAAAATTTTATCTTGATGCAATTGCAATCTATTTTGTAATGAGGTATAATGACTTTGTTAGAATTTTGATAAACAGACAAATGGAGGAATGGAATTATGTTAGTATCAGCAAAAGAAATGCTTGATAAAGCAAAAGCAGGTCACTACGCAGTTGGTCAGTTCAACATCAACAACCTTGAGTGGACAAAAGCTATTTTACTTACAGCTCAGGAGAATAACTCACCAGTAATCTTAGGTGTATCTGAAGGTGCTGGAAAATATATGTGTGGATATAAAACAGTTGTAGGTATGGTTAACGGTATGTTAGAGGAACTTAACATTACTGTTCCTGTAGCTCTTCATTTAGACCACGGCAGCTACGAAGGATGTATGAAATGTATCGAAGCAGGATTTTCTTCAATCATGTTCGATGGTTCACACTACCCAATCGAAGAAAACGTTGCTAAAACAAAAGAATTAGTAGCAATCGTAAAAGAAAAAGGAATGTCACTTGAAGCAGAAGTTGGAGCTATCGGTGGAGAAGAAGATGGAGTTGTAGGTGCAGGTGAATGTGCTGATCCACAGGAATGTAAGATGATTGCTGATCTTGGAATCGACTTCCTCGCAGCAGGTATCGGAAATATCCACGGAAAATACCCAGAAAACTGGCAGGGATTAAGCTTCGAAACATTAGACGCTATCCAGCAGTTAACAGGAGACATGCCATTAGTACTTCACGGTGGTACAGGTATCCCAGCAGATATGATCAAAAAAGCAATCGACCTTGGTGTATCTAAGATCAATGTTAATACAGAGTGTCAGTTAGCATTCACAGCAGCTACACGTAAATACATCGAAGAAGGAAAAGATCAGCAGGGCAAAGGATACGATCCACGTAAAGTATTAGCTCCAGGTTTTGAAGCAATCAAAGCTACAGTAAAAGAAAAAATGGAATTATTCGGTTCTGTAAACAAAGCTTAATAGAGATGATTTATACGAGAGGGTGCAGCTTTTTGGCTACCCTCTTTTTCTATACTTAAAAGTCATCATTAGAAAATCTTATGAAATTCTGCGATTCCTAACTTGCAAAATGAAAAAAATTCATGTATCGTATAAAGTAAATTTTGATATTTTTTACGGAGAGGAAAAGTGAGATGAGCGACTTTATTAATGTAGCAGAGATTTTTGGGGAGAATGTTTTTAATGATACAGTTATGCAGGAGAGACTTCCGAAAAAGGTGTATAAAGAACTGAAAAAGACGATTGAAGAAGGAAAAGAGTTGGATCTTGACACCGCGGACGTGATTGCTCATGAGATGAAGGAATGGGCGATTGAAAAAGGGGCGACACATTATACACATTGGTTCCAGCCACTAACAGGAGCTACTGCAGAAAAGCATGATTCTTTTATATCGGCGCCGATGTCTAGTGGAAAGGTTCTTATGAGTTTTTCTGGAAAAGAGCTTATCAAAGGAGAGCCTGATGCATCTTCGTTCCCATCGGGAGGACTTCGAGCTACATTTGAAGCGAGAGGTTATACCGCTTGGGATTGTACGTCTCCGGCGTTTGTAAGACAAGATGCGGGCGGGGCAACTCTTTGTATTCCGACAGCATTTTGTTCCTATAAAGGTGAAACGTTGGATCAGAAGACACCGCTTCTTCGATCCATGGAAGCGCTGAATAAGGAAACCCTGCGACTTCTCCGTTTGTTTGGTAATACGACAACGAAAAAAGTAATTCCATCGGTAGGAGCAGAGCAGGAATATTTTCTTGTAGACAGAGAAGCCTATTTAAAACGAAAAGATCTGGTATTTACGGGAAGAACTCTTTTTGGAGCAATGCCGCCGAAGGGACAAGAACTTGACGATCATTATTTCGGAAGTATTCGTGAACGAATTGCAGCTTATATGAAGGACGTTAACGAAGAACTTTGGAAGTTGGGAGTAACAGCGAAGACACAGCATAACGAGGCGGCTCCGGCACAGCATGAGCTTGCTCCAATCTATGCGAAATGTAACGTGGCGGTCGATCATAACCAGCTTGTGATGGAGGTACTGAAAAAGGTAGCTTCCAGACATGGACTCCATTGCCTACTTCATGAAAAACCATTTGCAGGGGTAAATGGTTCTGGTAAGCATAATAACTGGTCACTTACGACAGATGATGGAAAGAATCTCTTGGATCCGGGTAAAACACCGCACGACAATATTCAGTTTTTATTTATCTTAATCTGTATTTTGAAAGCGGTAGATGATTATGCAGGACTTCTTCGTGAGTCTGCAGCAGATCCTGGGAATGATCATCGTCTTGGAGCAGCAGAGGCGCCTCCTGCAATTATTTCCGTATTTCTTGGGGAACAGCTTGAGGATGTGCTGGAACAGCTTGTGGCGACGGGAGAAGCGACAAGAAGTATCAAATCCGGCGTATTGGAAACAGGGGTAAGAACGCTTCCGGATCTTGCAAAAGACGCAACGGACCGAAACAGAACATCTCCATTTGCCTTTACAAATAATAAGTTTGAATTTCGTATGGTTGGTTCACGTGATTCTGTCGCAGCGCCAAATATCGTATTAAATACGATTGTAGCCGATGTATTTTCAGAAGCTTGCGATATACTGGAGCAGGCAGAAGATTTTGAAATGGCAGTACATGACCTGATCAAAGAATATGCCATGAAACATCAGAGAATTGTCTTTAACGGAAATGGATATTCTGAGGAATGGGTAAAAGAAGCCGAGAGAAGAGGACTTCCAAATATTAAATCCATGGTAGAATCCATTGACGAGATGGTGTCCGAAAAAGCGGTAAAAGTTTTTGAAAAATTTGGCGTCTTTACAAGAGCAGAATTAGAATCCAGAGCGGAGATTAAATACGAAGCATATGCAAAAGTATTAAATATTGAAGCAAGATCTATGATCGATATTGCAAGCAAACATATCATTCCGGCGGTTATGCGATACACGAAAGAACTGGCAGAGACTGTCAATGCAGTAAGGGAAGCCGGTGTGGATTATGAAGTGCAGGCAGATATTTTACATCGCGTATCCACACTTTTGAAAGAATCGAAAGAGGCGCTTGAGAAGTTAGGTATCGTAACACGTCAGGCGATGGAGAAAGAAGAAGGAAAAGAGCAGGCATTTTGGTTCTATGGGGAAGTAGCTCCGGCAATGAAGGCTCTTAGAAAACCAGTAGATGAATTGGAAATGATTGTTGCAAAGGATATGTGGCCAATGCCATCTTATGGTGATTTGATATTTGAAGTATAAAGAAAGCGAGGGAGTATGAATCGTAGTGAATTTATAAAGGAACTTCGCGAAGCACTGAAAAATAGTGTAAGTGAAGCAGACGTACAGGACAATGTCCGGTATTATGCAGGATATATTGATGATGAAGTGAAAAAAGGACGCAGCGAAAAAGAAGTGCTTGAGGAATTGGGAGATCCGTGGCTGATTGCAAAAACGATTGCTACGACTCCTGGAAACCAAACCGGCTCTCAAGAATATGAAGATGTAGAGGATAGTTTCCGAAGGACAAGCCGTGAACAGAAAGAGCAAGGACAACGTGTGCATGTTTTTAATTTGAATAGCAAATGGAAAGTTGCGCTTCTTATCTTGGCGATCGTTGCAATTATATTTTTAGTATTTTCTGTCCTGACCGGGATCATATCCATGCTGATGCCGTTCCTTGGACCGATACTTGTGATCGTTATTGCTGTAAAGATTATTTCGAATCGAAAAAGATGAAAAAGGCTCACTCCGGAAGGGGTGAGTCTTTTGCATTTGGTAAACCTTAATAAAAAATTAATGATATTTAAAAGTATCTCAAGGATTCATATATATAGAAATGATATAATGCACATAAGTAATGCGCCTGACAAAACATGAGTGTTATGTGAAAGCAGGTTGCAGGGGAAAAACGCAGGAAGGAGAGCATAAGTGGGCGAGATAATCAAAGTAAAACATCTGTACAAATTGTATCGTGTCGGAGATGATGTGGTTCATGCACTCGACGGGGTGGATTTTTCTATACACGAAGGAGAATTTTGTGCGATTGTTGGTACATCGGGTTCTGGAAAATCAACGCTTCTGAATATGTTGGCAGGATTGGAAAAGCCGACAAGAGGTGAGATTGTGATTGCAGGAGAGCATATAGAAGGTCTGAACGAAAATCAACTGGTGAAATTCAGAAGAGAGCATGTCGGATTTATTTTTCAATCGTTTCATTTGATCGGAACAATGAATGCGGTGGAAAATGTAGCGCTTCCATTGACATTTCGAGGAATTCCCAAAGAGAAAAGATTAAAAGCAGCAGATAAAATGCTGGATCTTGTGAATTTGAAAAAACATAAGAAGCATTTACCGAATCAGATGTCAGGCGGTCAACAACAACGAGTCGGAGTAGCTAGAGCTCTTGTAATGGATCCGCAGATTATATTTGCAGATGAACCAACCGGAAATCTGGATTCTCACACTTCCAAAGAAGTTATGGAATTGATGAGAAATGTTGTAAAGAAGCAGAAAAAAACATTGGTCATGGTAACACATGACAACGAATTAGCGTCGTATGCCGATAGGGTATTTCATATTATTGACGGAAAAATTGTAAAAATAGAAGATAAGAGGGAGGAACAAAACAATGAGACAGATTAATAAGCTGGCAGCGGTATTGCTTTGTGCAACACTTACTCTTCCGGGATTGACACCAATGGGAGTAAAAGCAGCCGAGAATCCAACGATGCAGTTTTCAACAGAAAATGCTAAAGCGAAAGAAACATTGAGTCTAAGAGTGAAAGGAGAAAACACACCGAATTTCAAGTATGGAGAAGCGAAGAAACTGGAACTTACTTTGAAAAACAGTGGGGAAGAGGAAATTCAGAATATTACGATTGTCCCGAAAGTGACAACTGGCATTAAAAATTGGCCGTTTGAGATTGAAAAAGTATCTTATGAACAAGAAATTGCAAGCATAAAGGGAAAAGAAAGTGTCGATGTTGTATTTTCCGTAACACCTCGCCAAAATGTAGAATCAAAATATTATAAAGTACTTTTTGATGTTTCTTACGGGGAAAAGACCTTCGAGCAAAGTGTATTTGTAAAGATGGAAGGAAAACCGAAGGAAGAAAAGCCGTCCCAAGATCCAGATAAAAATCCGGATGGAAATCAAAATGGTACAGGAGGAGATGTGAATAATTATCCTCCGGTAGATATGGGGGGAGATTTACCGCCGATAGACGTAGGTGGCTCTGACGGTGGTTCGGGAGAAACTTCTGCTACTGCATTAACTCCACGTGTCATTGTAACCGGATTTTCAACGGATCCGGCAGAAGTAAAAGCAGGAACAAACTTTAAATTAATCCTAAATTATTCACGGAACAGTATCTGAAGTGATAACTGTGCCATGAATCTAAAA
>URRQ01000013.1 GCA_900550235.1 uncultured Lachnospiraceae bacterium | reverse complement strand
GGGATAAACGCTGAAGGCATCTAAGCGTGAAGCCCCCCTCAAGATGAGATATCCCATTCGAAAGAAGTAAGACCCCTTGAAGACGACGAGGTAGATAGGACAGAGGTGGAAGTGCAGTAATGTATGGAGCTGACTGTTACTAATCGGTCGAGGGCATAACCAAGACGGTTTAAGGGTAAAGGATGAAAAATTTCTTGTATGTGGTTTTGAAGGTACATAAAATGACTAATAAAGATAAAATGAAAAATAACAGTATCAGAAATGGTACTGTTTTTTTATGTGCATTTTTGTGACGTACCTTTTTTATGGGTGTATGTAAAAACTAATGAGATGCATTAAGTGTAACCGTATACTAGACTATCTAGTGATTATGTTATATATTATAATATTGGATAAATATCAAAGTACAGATAAAAAATAAAGAGAGATTTCATGTTTTATATCTAAAAATCCACATTAGAAAAAAGGAGAGAAGGACCATGCTGACCAAGAGACAAAATATGATTATTTCTATTATGAATCGTCAAAAAGATTGGATTATAGGAAAAGATTTAGCCAGACTTTTAAATGTATCTGATAGGACGATACGGAATGACATTGCTGCAATTAATGATTTTTATAAAGATACAATGATAGAAGCTAATATTAAGAAAGGGTATCGAATTCAGGAAGAGAAAGTTAGAAATCTAATCATTGCAACGGATAAGCAAATGCCGGAGACAGTAGAAGAACGAAGACTTTTCATTTTGGAGAAATTGTTAAAGGTTGGGCAGATCCATCTGTATGAATTATCGAAAGAGATGTGTGTGTCAGAATTTTCCTTAGAAAATGATATAAATAAAACCCGTAAATTATTGGGAAATTATCCAGGATTAAAAATTGACAGAAATAGTAATATGCTGCGCCTTTCCGGAGAAGAATGTGAAAAAAGACGTCTCTATGAAGAATTGATTCTATCGGATATGAGCGGAAATTTGTTGAACATAAATAAAATTGCAGAAAAGTTTTCGCGATTTAATCTTCTAAAAATAAAAGAGACACTTAGAAATATTTTTTTAGAATCCCAATATGAGATAAACGAAATTCAGATTCCGGCAACAGTAATTCATATTGGCGTGATTTTGGAAAGAAATCTTTCCTATCATTTTTTGAAAAATATAGAGTGCAGGGAAAAAATTCTAGAAATGAGAGAATATGAAATTTCCAAACTTTTTTTTGAAAAAATATCTCAAATGTTATTGCTAAAAGTACCGGAAGAGGAAATCGTGGATTTTGCTGTTTACTTGAATCGCGGAAAAAAGAAAGGATATAAAGAAAATGAACAATTAGAAGAAATTGCTTCAGAAATGGTTCAGCATATTATAGATGAAATTAAAGAATATTTTGATATAGATTTTAGTGAGGACCGAGAATTTAGGCTTGGTCTAGAATTGCACATTAATTCACTATTGAAAAGGCATTATGAGAAGAGAGAAATTGATAATACATGTTTGGAAGAGGTGAAAAGAAAATATCCACTAATTTTTGAAATGGGAGTATGGGTTTGTAAAATTATAGAAGAGCGTTTAAAAATAATAATTAGTGAAAACGAAATTTCTTTTATTGCACTACATATAGGATCGGCATATGAGAGGGCTAATTTAAGAAAGAAGTACAAGTGCATTTTGATTTGCCCGCATAACAAAATGATTACCGATCTGTGTGTACAGAAAATAGTGAATCGTTTTAGTGAGAGAATGGAAATTATAAAGTGCATGAGTTATTTTGAAGAGGCTGACATATTGAAAAATAAACCTGATTTTATTCTTACAACACAGCCGTTGACACACACATTAGAGATTATGACGGCGGAAGTATCAATGTTTTTCGATTACAAAGACGAGGCAGTTGTTTTTCAGATATTGAATCGATTGGATCAGATTCGCTATAAAAACAATTTTCAATTTTTTATTCTTAATTTAATCCGAGAAGAATTTTTTACAGTAAACATGGTAGAAGAACAACCGGAAAAGATCATATCCGCGATGTGCGATAATCTGTATTCACGGGGATATGTAACGGAAGGGTTTAAAGAAAGTGTTTTAAAGCGAGAAACACTTTCGTCCACATCATTTTTTCATGGCTTTGCAATACCGCATAATATGTCAAACCAGTATACAATTCATTCAGCAATTAGTGCGGCAATTTTGAAACGGCCGGTAAAATGGGGACAATATGATGTAAGACTTGTTTTATTATTGGCAATTACAGAGGAAAATCGTAATCTTTTAAAAATCTTTTTTGATTGGCTTAACGGAGTGGTTTCTGATTCGGAAAAATTTACAAAACTTTTGGAAGTTCAGGATTATAAAGACTTTGTGAGTACATTGTTGTAGGGGGAATATGTATGTCTTTTCCTAATGCTAGGAAGAAAAATTGAAAAAAATATAAAAGAATATACGTTATAATTTAATCAAACGATAGGAGGTGTAAATATGGAAGGACTTGAACTTGTTTGTTTTCAGATCATTACCTTTGCCGGTGAAGCAAAAAGCGCTTATATGGGTGCGATTCAAAAGGCAAAGCAGGGATGTTATGAAGAGTCTGAAAACATGATCAAAGAAGGAAATGCAGCTTTTATAAATGCGCATAAAGTCCATGCAGATTTAATCCAAAAGGAAGCTTCAGGTGAAGCACAAGTAATGCCGAATATTCTGTTGATTCATGCCGAAGATCAGTTGATGGGAGCGGAAACATGTAAAATTATGGCAATTGAACTGATTGATGCTTACAAACGGATTGAGGCATTAGAAACGAAATCGGTGTAGTCTAAAGGAAAGGAAAAAGAGATGAAGAAAGTATATTTATTTTGTAGCGCTGGAATGTCAACAAGTATGTTAGCAGCAAAAATGCAAGAAGTTGCTAATTCACATGAATTGGATATGGAAGTAGCAGCGTTTCCACACGAACAGATTGGTGAAATTATTGCAGCAAAGCAGCCGAATTGTATTTTACTTGGACCACAGGTAAAATATCTGTATGATGAGACAGTAAAAGCTTATGGAAACACAGGGATTCCGATTGCAGTAATTGATTCCGCTGATTATGGAATGATGAACGGAGAGAAAGTTTTAAAAGCTGCGATTAAAATGATGAGAGCTGTTGAAAAATAGCGGAAAGACGGAGAGAAAGAGGATAGATACTTATGAAAAAATTTATGAATATTTTAGAAAAATATTTATCTCCGCTGGGGGCAAAGCTAGGAAATCAAAGACATTTACAGGCATTGTCAAATGGTATGATGATGACATTGCCATTACTTGTAATCGGATCTATTTTCATGATCCTGAACAATCCACCGATTAATATGGAAACGGTGGATATGAATACGACCAATATTTTTATTCGTTTCTTAATCAATTGGAAAGAATGGGCAACGGCAAACAGTGAGTGGATTTTGGCGCCGTATAATATGACATTCGGCATGTTGGGATTAATGACAGCATTTTCTGTTGCGTATTGCTTGGCAAAAAGCTATAAGATGAACGCGGCAGTAAATGGTATTATGTCAATGTCAATCTTTTTGCTTGTATGTTCGAAAGTGGTTCAGGTTCCGGTTGGTGAAGAGGCAACAATTTCAGCAATTACATCTCAGTATCTGACAAGCGACGGATTGTTTGTTGCATTGATTTTGAGCTTTGTGTGTGTTGAAATTAACCGCATGGTGGATAAGCTTGGAATTAAAGTGAAATTTCCGTCTTCTGTGCCAAACATGGTAGGTACATTTGTAAATTCACTTCTTCCACTTTTTATTGATATTGTGATTGTGTATGGAGTGAACTTGTTATTGATCTCTGGTATTGGAAAAACAATTCCAGAAGCGATCATGGGGCTTTTAACACCAGCAATCGATGTTGGAAACAATATTTGGGTATATGCAGGAATTATTATGTTCTCGAATATTTTATGGTTTTTCGGAATCAATGGTACATCGGTAGTATTTTCTATCGTATTTATGATCGGTCTTGCAGGAACTGGAGCAAATGCAGCTCTTGTAGCAGAAGGATTGGAGCCGACAAATCCGATGAACCTTCAGTTATTCCGTTATGCGATGCTTGGAGGTGCAGGTGGAACTATGGGATTGATTTTGCTTATGTGGAAATCGAAGTCAGCAAAATTAAAATCTCTTGCGAGAATATCGATCGTTCCAGGACTCTGTTCAATTAATGAACCGATTACATTTGGTGTGCCGATGACATTCAATCCGGTTCTTGCAATTCCATATATTTTGACACCATCTATTTGCGTGGTACTTGGATATTATGCGCAGGTACTCGGACTTATTACACCGGGATATATCGCAGATCCATCATTTATTCCGTTTTTCGTACAAGGCTGGATGTCTGGTATGGATTACAGAAATGTAATTTTTATGTTCTTATGTATTGCATTAAGTGTAGTATTTTACTACCCATTCTTTAAAGTATATGAAAAACAGATAGTTGAAAAAGAATTAAAAGAGGCAGAAGAGGAGGATGATTTCGAATGGTAAAAAAGACAATGTATGATCCGTGGCAATCTATTACAACAAGAAATGGTTATGCGGGAGATGAGGTGATTTCGGCATTACAGAAAAGTATCAGACGTGCGAACGAGGAAGATGCGTGCAAATTTGCATATGAATTGTATATCACATCACCAGAGATGGAAGAGAAGATGTGGAGACGTCTGCTTACAATTTCTGTAGAAGATATTGGAATGGGAAATCCGATGGCGGCAGTAGTAGTGAATAGTTTGTTCCAAATGAGGAAAGAGTTTGCATATGCAGACGGCGATAGACCGATTTATTTTATTCATGCAATTCGTTATCTCGTACAATCTCAAAAAGACAGATCCAGTGACTTATTGAAAAATATTTGTATCAAAGGATTTGCAATGGGAGAACTTCCAGAGATTCCGGATGTGGCATTGGATAAACATACACGTCGTGGACAGGAAATGGGAAGAGATTCATTCCACTTCCTGAATGAGGCAAGTAAAGTAATACCACAGGCAGAAATTGATAATGACTATAAAGAACGCTACGAAGAGATGCTGAAACGTTATGATCCGGAGAATGTATCACCAACCGCATTTAAGTTTAATGGATGGCAATTTTAGATTTTGAGTTTATAGAAAGTATGAAAAGAATGGAGTCGCTACAATGTGCGATTCCATTTTTTGTGTATTTCTTTGTACAACAAGATGTGAAATTATGATAGAATAGTAGTGATATTGAAAGGAAACAAAGGAGAAGGTAAATGAGAGGAAACACAAAAGAAAATGTAAACGTCGCTAATATTTATCAGCTGAATGGTCGTGTGCCTATTGGCAAGGCAATTCCCTTTGGTTTACAACACATTTTAGCGATGTTCGTGTCTAATTTGACGCCTATTATCTTAATCGCATCGTCGGCAGGAATGGAGCAGGGGAAGATAGCAACCTTATTGCAAAATGCGATGTTTATGGCAGGAATTGCAACGATTATTCAGTTATATCCGCTCGGACGAGTAGGAGCAAAACTACCGATTGTTATGGGAGTTAGTTTTACCTTTGTAACGTTATTATCTTATATTGGCGCACAATATGGTTACGATGCAGTGGTAGGTTCCGTAATTGTTGGAGGATTCTTAGAAGGCATGCTTGGTTTAATGGCAAAATACTGGAGAAGGATCATAACTCCGGTCGTTGCAGGAATCGTAGTTACAACAATAGGATATTCTTTGCTATCTGTGGGCGTATGTTCATTTGGAGGGGGATACTCGGAGGATTTTGGTTCTGTAAGAAATCTCATGATTGGAACGATTACATTATTAGCATGTTTATTGTTCAACATTTTTGCAAAATCATTTTGGAAACAATTGTCGGTACTTTTTGGTCTGCTTGTTGGTTACCTTGTATCCCTTGCAATGGGAATGGTAAATTTATCCGCGATTTGGGAAAATGGAATGATTGCTTTTCCACATTTTTTGCCGGTACAACCGGAGTTTAATCTCAATGCAATAGTATCTGTATTTATTATTTTCCTTGTATCGGCTGCAGAAACGATCGGAGATACTTCAGCAGTTGTTGCAGCGGGATTAGGAAGAGAAGTATCAGAAAAAGAAATCTCAGGTTCACTTGCTTGTGATGGATTTTTAAGCTCTATTTCAGGATTATTTGGCTGTCCGCCGGTAACGTCTTTTAGCCAGAATGTAGGTCTTGTAGCAATGACAAAAGTTGTGAATCGCTATACGATCATGATGGGAGCAATCTGCATGATTCTTGCAGGATTTTTCCCGCCGATTGGAGCCTTTTTCAATTCAATCCCTGAATCCGTACTTGGCGGCTGTACAGTAATGATGTTCGGAACCATTATGGTAAGTGGAGTATAGATGCTTGCAAAAGCGGAGTTTACGCAAAGAAATGTCATTATTACTGCATTATCTATGGCAATTGTGTGGCAGTTGTATTTGTAGTATCGATTATCTTAAGCATTGCTCTTCCAAAAGATATGGAAATCAAACGTTTGACAGGAGAACAATAAATAGGAGACGATCATGAAAGAAAAAAACAGAAAATTAAGACTGATTCTCCGTTTTTTTAAAGGGTCAAAAAAATATTTTGTAGTGGCTGTATTGGCATCATTGGCCACTACAATTTTCAATGCTCTGACACCACAGATCTTCCGGTTTAGCATCGATGAGGTGCTAAAAGGGGATAACTATGTGTTTTTGTCAGAGCATTTGTGGATTCCATCGGCGATTTTAATAGGGAGTGCGCTTTTATCAGGTTGCTCAACGTTTATAAGTCGTACCAATACGGCAAAAGCGGGGGAAAACTTTGCAAAAAATATGCGTGACGCATTATTTATTCATGTGCAGAAATTACCAATGAGTTGGCATGACAAAAATCAAACAGGAGATATCATTCAACGTTGTACATCAGATGTGGAAGTGATTCGCAATTTTGTAGTAACACAGTTATTAGAGGTATTTCGAACAGTATTTCTTGTGTCGGTTTCATTTGCAATCATGTTTTCTATGAATGTAAAACTATCGCTTGTAGCATTGGCATTTGTACCGATTGTTGTAGCATATTCAACAATATTTTACAGATTGATTGCAAAAAGATTCACGGAAGCTGATGAAGCGGAAGGAGAATTATCGACTGTAGTGCAAGAAAATGCAACAGGGGTTCGGGTCGTTCGTGCATTTGGCAGAGAGAAATTTGAAATGGATCGATTTCAAGAGAAAAATGACAGGTTTGCTAAGCTTTGGATTCGTCTTGGAACAATCTCAGGATTATATTGGGGTGTAGGAGATCTGATTACCGGATTACAAGTAGTGACGATTATTGTCCTGGGAGCGATAGAAGCAGTAAACGGAACGATTTCCGTAGGAGAATTTATTGCATTTGCATCGTATAATACGACACTTGTATGGCCGATTCGTGGACTCGGAAGAATCTTATCAGATATGAGTAAAGCAGGGGTTTCTTTTGGACGTGTCGATTATATTATCAAGGGAAAAGAAGAAAAATATGGAGAGCCGAAACAAGAATTCCCAGACAATACGGATATAACATTCGAAAATGTTAGCTTTTCTTATGAGAGTGGAAATGAAGTGTTAAAATTCCTTTCTTTTCAAATAAAAAAAGGACAGACGTTCGGAATTTTGGGAGGAACCGGGAGCGGTAAATCCACCTTGCTTCAGCTCTTAACAAGATTATATGAGCTTCCTCCTGAACACGGAAGTATCAAAATTGGTGGAAAGGATATCCGAGAAATTCCGTTGGAAATCTTGCGAAAGAATATCGGAATGGTATTGCAAGAACCATTTTTATATTCAAGAACGATCCGGGAAAATATCAGTGCTGCTAATCCAGATGCAACATTTGAAGAAATACGAAATGCAGCAAAAATTGCTTGTGTAGATGATGCGATTATGGGATTTGCAGAAGGATATGATACTATCGTTGGAGAACGAGGCGTCACTTTATCCGGAGGACAGCGGCAACGTGTTGCTATAGCGCGAATGCTTCTTCAAAAAGCTCCAATCATGATATTCGATGATTCTCTGTCAGCTGTAGATTCTGAGACAGATTCTCTGATTCGACATGCTCTCAAAGAACATATGCAAGATGCAACGGTAATTTTAATCTCTCATCGTGTCACAACGTTGATGGGGGCAGATCAGATTATGGTGCTGAATGAAGGACAGATTCAAGAAATGGGTACACATCAGCAACTGATACAGCAAGAAGGTATTTATAAGAAAATCTACGAGATTCAGATGAGTCAAGATGACCGGGAAAAGCTTGGGATTACAGAAGAAGGAAAGGGGGAGGTTCACAATGGCAGTATTTGAAGAACAAGAATATAAGAAACCTTTCCAATTAAAAATATGGGGGAAAATGCTCCCATTTTTCCGACCATACAAAAAATATTTTGCGATTACAATTGGTTTAAATGTTTTGCTTGCTGGAATCGATGTATTGGTACCATTGTTTCAAAGCTATGCGATCGATCATTTTATCACTCTGGATACAGTAGAAGGAATCGGGCGATTTCTTTTGGTATATGTAGGTGTGATCGTTACACAAACAATTAGTGTATATATTTCTGTTCGGGCCGCAACGATTATTGAAATGAATGTAGGAAAAGACTTAAAGTGGGCGCAATTTGAACATTTACAACGACTGTCATTTTCTTATTATAATACGACACCGGTTGGCTATATTCATGCAAGAGTCATGAGTGATACACTTCGTATTGCTGGAATGATTGCATGGGGATTAGTCGATATGTTTTGGGCGTTCATTTATGTGGTCAGCGTGTTTGTGATCATGTTTTTCTTAAATGCCCAGCTTGCGTTGATTCTTTTGCTGATTGTTCCTTGCATTGCGATACTTACCACGTATTTTCAGAATAAGGTTTTACACTGGAATCGTAAAATACGTAGAATCAATTCTCAGATTACAAGCGCCTATAATGAAGGAATTACCGGTGTAAAAACTTCAAAAAGCATGGTGATTGAAAAAGAGAATGAAACACAGTTTTTTGAAAAGACGATGGAGATGCATCGAGCGGCGAGTCGTTCTGCAAGATTAAATGCTGTTTATATTCCATTGATTTTATTTTTCAGTTCTGTTGCTTCGGCATTTGTGCTTGCAAGAGGGGGCTATATGGTACAAAGTGACCTGATGAAATTAGGAACGTTATCGGTATTCATTTCCTATGCCGTCGTAATTTTTGAGCCGATTCAACAGCTTGCCAGATTGTTGTCTGATTTGATTTCATGCCAGGCCAACATTGAACGTGTGACGGATCTTTTAGAGCAAAAACCAAATGTAACAGACCGAAAAGATGTTATTGAAAGATATGGAGATTCGTTTCACCCGAAGAAGGAAAACTGGGAAAAGATCAAAGGAGATATCGTCTTTGAAGACGTTTCCTTTATGTATCCAGATGGAAAAGAATATGTGTTGGAGCATTTTAACCTTCATGTTCCTGCAGGTATGAATGTAGCAATTGTAGGTGAGACAGGGGCTGGAAAGTCCACTCTTGTTAATCTGGTGGGAAGATTTTTTGAACCGACAAAGGGACGTATTTTGATTGATGGTGTTGATTATCGGGAACGTTCTCAACTTTGGCTTCATAGTCAGATCGGATATGTGCTTCAAAATCCACATTTGTTTTCAGGTACAGTAAGGGAAAATATCCGTTATGGAAGATTAGATGCGACAGATACTGAGATTGAAGAAGCAGCTAGAAGAGTGTCTGCAGATGAAGTGGTGAAAAAATTAGAGAATGGATATGAAAGTGATGTAGGAGAAAGCGGGGGAAGACTGTCTACCGGAGAAAAGCAATTGATTTCTTTTGCAAGGGCGATTTTAGCCAATCCAAGTATTTTTGTATTGGACGAAGCAACGTCTTCTATTGATACACAGACGGAACAGTTGATACAAAAAGCAACAGACCATTTGCTAAAAGGCCATACTTCTTTTGTAATTGCACATCGTTTATCTACCATTCGAAAGGCAGATTTAATCTTAGTTGTAAAAGATGGACAGATTATAGAGCAAGGAAACCATCAAGAATTATTGAAGAAAAAGGGATACTATTATGAATTGTATTCCAAACAATTCGAAGAAGAGTCGGCAATGCAGGCTTTCGCTAACGAAAAGGATTAAGACAACGGAGGATAGAAAACGTGGAGTTAATGGAATTTTTGGAAGGAATCCGACTAATGCCGGAGGCAATAGAAAAGGTACAGAATCTTTCTGTTTCGGAAACAAGATATGAATGTGTGCGTCAGATGTTTTACGAAGACAAATCCCGATTCTATGAGGAAATCCTAAAAGAACAGAACTATAGAATTTGGTTTCTCTATTATTATTCAAGAATGGCAAGTGAATTGTATGAAGTGTATCAAGAGAAAGGGATAGAGGAAACTGTTTTTTGGGATACGTTTTATGATCTCACACTATGGTGTCAAAACTGCTATCGAGATTATGGGGAATACGGGATTAAAGAGTATCAATGGATTCCGATGCATTTAGAATTGCGGATTTTTCGACTTGGGAGATTGCAGTTTGAATTGGTACAGTCGGGAAATTCTATATCCGATGGAAAACCCTTTGTTAACATTCATATTCCACAGGGAGAGAGTTTGAATATGGAGTTATGTCGCAAGTCTTTTGAACGGGCATTTGAAATTTACGGCAAGAATATCATGTATCAATGTGATTCTTGGTTATTAAATCCGGTATTGCAAGAAATGCTAAATAGGGATTCGAATATTATAAAATTCCAAAAGTTGTTTGAAGAAGCCGCCTACAATCCGGAAGAAAGACAGGCAGAAGAGAGGATTTTTGATCGAGTAGAGGAAGATGCAAATAAATATCCTGAAAAAACCAGTCTTCAAAGAGCTGCTAAGAAATATCTAATAAATGGCGGGAAAATGGGGAATGTGATCGGACGGTTGAAGATAGAGCTGCTTTAACATGTACTTCGAAGAGATTGAATAAAGAGAAACCTGCTGCTATACTCCGTACATTTTCGTTGCGGAAATATGGCAGCATGTTTTGTAATAGTTAAAAGATTTCTATTTCCCATGTATTTGTATAGATTTTTCCGGCTTCTAAACAGATAAGATTTTTCTGTGTTTCAAGATCTTCTATGACATCTTCACGAGCAGGGAGGGAGGACCATGGTTCGATACATACATAGTTTACAGCTGTTTTTGGCCAATGCCAAAAGCCGATGTATTTCATTTCAGGGAAACTTACCTTCACAGATTTTGTTCCTTTTTTAGATTTTAGGGATATTTCTTTTGCAGTATTATGAAGTACAATAGCATCTTCATCAAACATATCATGGGACAAAGGAAGCGTAGTTCCGTCTTCTAACGGATAAGGTGCGCTTTCTCCGGTGACAAAGCATTTTTTGGAAAAAGTAACTTGATATGGATTGCAGGAGTTGCTGAATTCTAAAACATAATCTTCAAAATGTAAATCTTTTTCAAGTGGAACATTAAATCCCGGATGCCCGCCTAGGCCAAAGTACATAGGTTTTTCATTCTGATTATGGATTTCATATGTTATCCTAATTTTATTTTTATCTATCTGATAATGGATCAAAAGCTCGAATTGAAAAGGATATATGCGTCTCAAAGATTCGGTATCTGTCAATCGAAAAGTCAATTGATTCGGAGTTTGTCCCAGAAGTTCCATTTCCGTATAAGGAAGAAATCCATGAATGTCTAAAGAATAATTTTTCCCTTGATATATATAGGTTTTGTTATTAAGGCGACCAATATATGGAAAAAGATTTGGTGCATGATCTGTCCATGTATTGTAGTCCCCTTGCCATAAATACTCTGTGCCGTCAATAGTTTGAATTGACAGCATTTCCCCACCTTTTGTAGATACAGTTAAACTTAAGTATTCATTTTTAATTGTATGATTCATAGAAAAGCGCCCCTTTTTATTTTAATAATATTTTGATTCTATTATACAGAGAATTTGGGAAAAAGAAAGAAGAGAGGAGTATATTATTTGGAAATTTGGTTAAAATTTGTCAAAATAACGATAAAACACTATGCAGTAATTACAGAATGAAACTATAGAAATTGTGCATAAAGTATAAAAATAACAATTAAGTTGACATGAAATTGGATGATATATATAATGAGTCTTAGAAAAGGAAATAGTGAGGTCATCATGGTAACACCTATTAGAAGAATTTCTTTACAATCAGAAATCATAAAATATATTCAGAAGTATATAGAAGAACAACATTTACATGAAGGAGATAAGTTGCCTTCACAGGGACAATTTATAGAAATGATGCAAGTTAGCCGAACAGCACTTCGTGAAGCTGTTAAGACATTAGAGGCCGAGAATATTGTAGAGGTCAAGAATGGAAAAGGTATTTATGTTGGAAGTGGTGGGCAAAAAAGTTATTCTATACAATCTATTTTAGGTTTTACTCAGGAAAAAGAAAGACTTTTAGAAGCATTAGAAGCAAGAAGAGCAATGGAAAAAGAATTGCTGGTTATGATAGTGCATTCTGCAACAAATCAAGAAATGGAAGAGCTTGGAAGAATAACGGAAGAACTTATGCAGAAAGTTCATGCAAATCTTCAAGATACAGTAGAAGACAAAGCATTTCATGAAATGTTATATAAAATGTGCCATAATCAAGTATTCTATGCGATGCTGGATTTATTAGATAAATATACTGAAAAACTTTGGGAATTTCCTCTTGAAATGGAAGCTCCATTTAAATCTAGTATGCCATATCATGAAGAATTGTACATGGCATTGAAAGAAAGAGATTTGAAGAAAGCACAGAAAATCAATACAAAATTGTTGGATTGCGTATATGAAGACATTGTAAACCAGTTAAAGAAAGCATAAAAAAAATCAATTGATTTTTTTAGAAGCAAAGCTATAATATAGCATATAGATTATACCATATAGGAATTGAATGAGAGGTGCTAGCGATGAAGAAAAATACAGGAATGATTTTAGAGCATTTTGGAGAAAATTACGAAACATATTATAACGCAATTGTACCACCTGTTTTTATGAATTCATTACATGTCTTCGATTCCATCGATGAGTATTATGATTTGGATGTAACAGATAGAGATAAATATTGCTATGGGCGAGTACAAAATCCAACCGTACGAATTTTGGAAGACAAGATTGCAGCTTTGGAGTCAGGAGAAGTATGTTATGTATTTTCATCTGGAATGGCAGCGGCGACAGCGGCAGTTTTAAGTGTGTGTACAACTGGTGGACATGTGATTTGTGTAAGAAATGCATATGGTCCGTTGAAGAATTTTTTGGCAGGATATTGTAAGGAGCACATGAATATAGAAACGACGTTTGTAGAAGGAACACAAATTGAGGAATTTGAAAATGCTTTAAGAGAAACGACGCAGCTTATTGTTTTAGAAAGTCCATCTTCAGTTGTATTTTCAGTTCAGGATATTGCAAAGGTCTCAGAATTGGCAAAAAAAAGAAACGTCAAGGTTTACATTGATAATACATATTGTACACCGATTTATCAAAGACCACTTGAACTTGGTGTGGATATTGTGATGCATACCACTTCAAAATATCTAGGAGGACATAGTGATCTAATTGGTGGAGCGCTGATTATGAGGGATAGAGACCTTGCAGAGAAGATTCGAAATATGCGCGAACAATTGGGAAGTATTATTGGGCCGATGGAAGGTTGGTTGATCTTACGAGGACTTCGCACTTTAGAAGTACGAGTGAAAGAACACGAACGAACAGCAAAAGATATTGCTGAATGGCTGAAGAAACATCCAAAAGTAAGAAACGTGTATTATCCAGGAATTTCTTCACATCCTCAAGCAGAATTAATTAAGAAACAGCAAAGTGGAAGTACAGGTCTTTTGAGTTTTGAAATAGATGGAACGGTAGAACAGGCAAAGAAATTCTGTGAAGAGTTGAAGGTATTTAAGATTGGAGTATCATGGGGCGGATTTGAAAGTCTTGTCATGATGCCGTATGCAAGGCAGAGTGAAGAAGAGGCAAAGTCCATGGGTGGATCAAGCAATATAATCCGTATACATTGCGGTTTGGAAGGAAATGAGATATTAAAGCAGGATTTAGCGAATGCGTTTGATGCTGTCTATATGAATGATGAAAGTAGTGGTGAATAATAATGGCGATTGTATTTCATGAGAGAACACAAGAATTTCATTTATACAATAAAGAAATTAGTTATGTAATGGCTATATTGGAAAATGGACAGCTTGGTCAAGTTTATTTTGGAAAAAAAGTACACGATGGAAAATGTTTTCGAAAATATATCGAGTATGGAAGAAAGGACATGGCACCATGTGCTTTTAAAGGAAATAGAGAATTTTCTATGGAGTATATACGACAGGAATATCCATCCTATGGAAGAGGGGATATGCGATATCCGGCATATGAGATTCTTCAAGAAGATGGCAGCGGGATTTCAGAATTTCAGTATGACAGCTACAAGATATATCGAGGAAAAAAGAAATTAGATGGATTGCCGTCAGTTTACACCGAATCCGCAGATGAAGCGGAGACATTAGAAATTACTTTAAAAGACAAAGTCATTGGAACAACGTTAATTCTCTCCTATACGATTTTTGAGAATTTTCCAGTTATCTGTAGGAATGCAAGATTTGAACACTGTGGAAAGCAGGAAATCTCTTTGGAGCAGGCAATGAGTTTTAGTTTGGACTTTCCAGATGCAGAGTATGAAATGGTTACATTGACAGGAGCATGGGCGAGAGAAAGATATGTGAAGAATCATGAGCTGCATGAGGGAGTGCAATCTGTATATAGCATGAGAGGACATAGCAGTCACCAGTTCAATCCGTTTTTTGCATTAAAGAGAAAGAATACGACAGAGGATGCAGGAGAAGTAATTGGATTTAGTTTGGTCTATAGCGGGAACTTTTTAGTTCAGGTGAATGTAGATACTTTTCAGGTTGCAAGAGCAATGCTTGGAATACATCCGGAAGGATTTTCGTGGACATTGAAAAAGGGTGAAACATTTCAAACACCGGAAGCTGTTCTTGTGTATTCTGACAATGGTATGAATGGAATGAGTCAGACCTTCCATAAGTTATATCGAACAAGGCTGGCAAGAGGAGTTTGGAGAGATCAGGCAAGACCGGTTGTTATAAATAACTGGGAAGCCACATTTATGAACTTCAACGAAGAAAAAATCATGAACATCGCAAAAACAGCAAGAGATCTTGATGTAGAGATGTTTGTATTAGATGATGGTTGGTTTGGAAAACGAGATGACGATACTACATCGCTGGGAGATTGGTATCCTGATTTGCGAAAGTTGCCGAACGGAGTGAAAGGGCTTGGGGAAAAGATTGAACAGCTAGGTATGAAGTTTGGACTTTGGATAGAGCCGGAGATGGTAAGCGAAGAAAGTGATCTTTACCGTTTGCATCAGGATTGGCTGATTGGGACAGAGAATCGTCCGATCTGCCATGGAAGAAATCAATATGTACTTGACTTTTCAAAAGAAGAAGTTGTGCAGTACATAGGAGATTTACTTTGCAAAGTATTAAGTGAAGCCCCGATTTCTTATATAAAATGGGATATGAATCGAAGTATCTCAGAAGCATTTTCGAGAAGAAGAGAGAAGAAAGATCAAGGTAAACTTTTCCATAGACATATTTTGGGAATCTATAGTTTATATGAGAGATTAACGAAAGAATTTCCAACAATTTTGTTTGAATCATGTGCAAGTGGAGGAGCAAGATTTGATCCAGGGATGCTTTATTATGCTCCGCAATGTTGGACTTCTGACAATACAGATGCCATTGAGAGGATACGAATCCAATATGGAACCAGTATGGTATATCCGTTGAGTTCTATGGGATGTCATGTATCAGAGGCGCCGAATCAACAAACATTCAGAAATACGCCGCTTCAGACAAGAGCAGATGTAGCGTACTTTGGTTGCTTTGGCTATGAGATGGATTTGAATACATTGACAGACGAGGAAAAGGCTGAGATTAAGGAACAGGTTCATTTTTATAAAGAATATAGGAAGTTCATCATGGAGGGAACTTTCTATCGCATATTAAGTCCATTCCAGTCAGATGAAGCGGCATGGGAAGTTGTATCGGAAGACAAAAACACAGTTATGGCAGCTTACTATAGAATGAGACAGCCTTCCAATGCTCCATATAAAAGATTGTATTTAAAAGGCTTAGATGCAAATAAGCAGTATAGACTGAAAGATGGAGAAGAAGTGTATTGGGGAGATGAACTCATGAATATAGGAATGATAATTTCTGATTATGCATCCGGAGTAGGACGAGATATATCAAACCAAGGGGATTATCAATCGAGAATCTTTATATGGGAAACTGTTGAGGAGGAAATGAAATGAGAAGAATAACATGTGCGATTGCTGGACTTGGGAACAGAGGAAATGATATATATGGTCATTATCAATTTGTAAAGCCAGAGGAAATGCAAGTAGTTGCAGTTGCCGATCCAATAAAAGAGAAGCGAGAAAAAGCTCAAAAAGTATATGAGCTAGAAGAGTCTAGATGTTTTGAATCAGCAGAGGAAATGTTTGAGCAGCCAAGGTTAGCGGATGCAGTTGTAATTGCTACGCAAGACAGACAGCATGTAGAGCAGGCGATTAAAGCATTGAGTTTAGGATATCATGTGTTATGTGAGAAACCAGTTTCACCTTCGGCAGAAGAGTGTCGAAGACTTCAGCAAGCTGCACATCAATATAATCGAATTGTAGCGGTAGGACATGTGTTGCGTTATACACCATTTTATTCAAAAGTAAAAGAATTGATAGACTCTGGAAAAATTGGAGAAGTTGTTTCTATTCAGGCTATGGAATATGTAACATATTGGCATCAGGCGCATAGCTATGTCAGAGGAAACTGGAGAAATTCAAAAGAAACTAGTCCAATGATTCTTGCAAAGAGTTGTCATGACTGTGATATTTTTGCATGGTTAATTGGTAAAGAATGTAAAAGCGTATCTTCTTTTGGAAGTCTTTCGCATTTTAAAAGTGATCAGGCGCCAGAAGGGGCTTCGCACAGATGCCTAGACGGTTGTGCGGCAAAAGAGAATTGTCCATATGATGCAGAGAAAATATATATTACTAATAAGAGAACGGGAATTCGGGATATTGTAAAAGAAGGAAGAACCGGAGACGACGCTTGGCCAGTATGTGTACTTTCTCCAAATGATTTAAGTGAAGATGCAGTATACCATGCATTGAGAACAGGACCATATGGTCGTTGCGTATACCATTGTGATAATGATGTCGTAGATCATCAGATTGTAAATATGGAGTTTGAAGACGGCGTTACTGTTGATTTCCAAATGTGCGCGTTTACAGGACATGGGGGAAGAACGATACATGTCTGTGGTACAAAAGGAGATATATATGGTAATTTGAAGGACAATAAAGTTACGCTTGATGAATTTGGAAAGGATCCGGAAGAGTTTGACGTAGCAGAAGGAGATATGAGTGGGCATGCAGGAGGAGATAACCGTTTGATTCATGATTTCCTTATGGCAGTAGAAAAGGGAGCTGATGATGAAACTTTGAGGACGGGAATTGATGTTTCAATTCAAAGTCATCTAATCGCTCTCGCAGCAGAACAATCCAGACTTTTAGGTGGTAAGCCAATAAAGCTAGAAGAAGTAGAATAAAACAAGATATCAATGCGCAGAAGCGCTTTGAAAATAAAAGAAAGAGAGGAAGCATTATGAAAAAAAGAGTTGTAGCAGCAATCTTAGCTGCAGCAATGGCCGTTTCATTAACTGCATGTGGTGGCGGCTCAGACAAGAAGGAAGCTTCTAAAGGAGAGGAAAGCGGTTCTAAGGAAGCAAAAGTAACAGCAATTATGACAACAGATCCTGATACATTGGATCCGGGACGTGCAGATGATTCTCAGAAGAATCAAATTGTACTGGAATATCAGGAAACACTGCTTCGTTTGATTGACGGAAAATTGACTGAAGCAGGAGCGGAAAGCTATGAAGTTTCTGAAGACGGATTGGTTTATACATTCCACTTAAGAGATAACAAATATGCGGACGGAGAAACTGTAAAAGCGGAAGATTATGTGAACTCTATTCGTCGTATTTTTGACCCGGAAGTAAACTGCCACAATGCTGGTATTTTCTATTGTATTAAAGGTGGAGAAGAATTTAATACTGGAAAAGGAGCAAAAGAAGATGTAGGAGCTAAAGCAGTTGATGAGAAGACATTGGAAATCACACTTGTTGAACCACTTCCATACTTCCCTCAATTATTAACATTCTCTAACGTAACACCTGTTCCGGAAGCAAAGACGGAAGGCGATAAGAATTCTTCTTATGGAGCAACAGCAGAAGAACTTGCACAGTCAGGACCATTTTATGTAACAGAGTGGACGAGAGGTTCTAAAGTTGTATTAGAGAAAAATCCAAACTACTGGGATGCAGAAAATGTTAAACTTGATGAAGTTGAGCTTGTACTTGCTCAGGATGAAAATACAAGACAGCAGCTTTTTGATCAAAATAAGGTTAACGTAATTGAAAATGTAAGCACACAGTATCTTGAGCAGAAACAGGCCGATATTGATGCAGGAAAAGTACAGTTAGTTTCAGGTCCACAGCCAAGAAACTCATACATTTGCTTCAACAACGAAGATCCAAATGGTGTATTTACAAACGAAAAGATCAGAAAAGCATTTGCAATTGCCTTTGATAGAGAAGCATACGCTACACAGGTTCTTAAGAAAGACAAAGCTGCATATGCAGAGGTACCTCCGGGAACAGCTATCGGAGAAGAAATTTTCCGTGATAACTATGATGAACCAATGCAGAAATTATTAGATCAGGATGCAAAAGCGCTGTTAGAAGAAGGATTAAAAGAAATTGGTAAAGCAGGTGAAACTCTTGAGATCACATTCTTACAGAGAAACGCAGACAACGGAACAAAAGTTGCATCTGAATTCTATCAGGATCAGTGGCAGAAAAAACTTGGTGTAAAAGTAAATATTGAGACAGCTTCCGATAACTCATCTTTTAACAACCAGGTATCAAAAGGATTATATCAGGTATGTGAGACAGGATGGGGAGCTGACTACAATGATCCTATGACATTCATGCAGTGTTACACAACTGGTGATGGAAACAACCCAGCATTTTTCTCAGATGCAGAGTATGATGAACTTGTAAATGCATGTAAAACAGAACAGGATAACAAAGTTCGAGGAGAGAAATTTGCTCGTGCAGAAGAAATCCTTACTGTAGAAAAATGTGGTATTTCTCCAGTAACATATACATATGTAAATACTCTTTTAAGTCCAAACTTAAAAGGTGTATATGTCAATGGAGCTGGTGGACCGGCTCTCGAATTCAGAGATGCTTATATTGAATAATTGATTAAAAACGCATCTGACAGCGGGAGAATTTTTCTCCCGCTGTATTAGAAAGGATAGAAAGCAGAATGGTAAAATATATTACAAAGAAAATTTTATACATGATATTTACTCTGTGGATCATTCTAACAGCTACTTTTTTCCTTATGTATACAATGCCGGGCGATCCAACGCAGGCAACAACAAAGGTACTTCCAGAAGCAGTGCAGAAAAACTTGGAAGAAAAATGGGGGCTTGATAAACCGGTAACAGAGCAATATGTCATTTACCTTAAAAATCTGTTCCATGGAAATATGGGAGAATCATATAAAACACCAGGTCTGCAGGCAAATCAGGTGATTGAAGAGAGATTCCCTGCTTCGTTACGTCTTGGTCTTCAGGCAGTAGTAGTTAGTTTGGTGCTTGGATTAATTCTTGGAATTTTGGCAGCATTTAATCGTGGAAGATGGATTGATTTTGTTACGATTTTTATTGCAATTCTAGGAGTTTCCATTCCGAGCTTCGTATTTGCAGCTTTATTACAGAAATATGGAGCAGGAGGTTATTTCCCAATTGTCGGATGGGCAACAGAAGGAATGAGTGTTCCGGAAATATTCCAATATACAGCATTGCCTACATTGGCAGCATCTATTGGAGGTATTGCAACTTATTCACGTTTTATGAGATCATCGGTTTTGGATGTTCTCGGAGCAGATTATATTCTTCTTGCTAAGGCAAAAGGATGTTCAAAATTCCAGATTGTTAAGAGACATGTTATGAGAAATGCTCTAACACCAATTATTTCTATCGTTGCACCTCAGGTTGCCGGAATTGTAACAGGATCATTTGTAATTGAACGTATATTTACAATTCCAGGACTTGGACGTTACTACGTAGAAAGTGTAAACGGAAGAGACTACCCGATGATTCTTGCGACAACGTTATTTTTCTCAATGATCTTTATTGTGTGTATGGTAGGAATGGATATTCTGTATGCAGTAGTTGATCCGAGAGTTCGTAAGAGTATTATTGAAGGTAAGTAGAGGAGGAAACATAAGTGCAAGAAATAAAAGCAAATATGACCGAGGAAATGTTTCAGAGAGTAGGTGTAGATGAACAGTCATCGGAGACTATTGTACGTCCAAGTATTTCTTACTGGCAGGATGCAATACGAAGACTTAAGAAAAATAAAGTCGCTATGCTCAGCCTCTTTTTCCTTATTTTTATGGTTTTGATGTGTATTTTTGGTCCATATATTTATCCACATCCTTACAATGAACAGAATATTGCAATTACGAATCAAGGACCTACGTTAGAGCATATCTTTGGACTTGATGATTTGGGAAGAGATATTTTTGCCAGAATTTGGATGGGAGGACGAGTTTCTCTTGCTATCGGTGTAGTAGGAGCATTGGTATCCCTTGTAGTGGGAACTCTTTATGGGGGAATCAGTGGATTTTGTGGCGGAATCGTGGATGATATTATGATGAGAATTTTGGAAATTCTTGTGGGAATTCCATATATGGTTGTAGTAATTATTGTATCAGTATTTCTTGGAAAAGGAATGACATCACTCATGATAGCGCTATGTTTGACAAGCTGGACTGGGCTTGCCAGACTTGTTCGAGGTGAAATTATAGAACTAAAAGAAAGCGAATATGTAATGGCGGCGAGAGCTCTTGGAACACCATCATTTAAAATCATTACAAAACATTTGATACCAAATACATTGAGTGTCATTATTATTAACACAACATTTGCAATTCCAAGTTTTATCTTTTCAGAAGCCTTTTTAAGTTTCCTTGGAATGGGAATTCAGCCGCCGCTTACAAGTTGGGGCGCAATGGCAGCCTTGGGACAGCAGCAGATGACATATTATCCTCACGAGCTGATTTTCCCAGCGCTTGCAATTTCAATTACAATGTTGGCATTCAACCTGTTGGGTGATGGACTTAGAGATGCATTTGATCCAAAACTGCGTCAGTAAGAGAAGGAGGAATTGAAATGAGTGAACATTTATTAGATATTAAAGATTTGAAAGTCTCTTTCCATACTTATGCAGGAGAGGTTCAGGCAGTAAGAGGAATTTCTTTTCATGTAAATCCAGGCGAGTGTATGGCTATTGTAGGAGAATCCGGATCAGGAAAAACAGTTTCTTCAAAAGCAGTACTTGGCTTGCTTGCGAAACCGCAGGCAGAAGTTAAGGAGGGAAGCCAGATTGTATTCGAAGGAAAAGATATCCTTAAGTTTTCAGAAAAAGAATGGGAAAACTTCCGTGGAAAAGAAGCAGCTATGATCTTTCAGGATCCGATGACATCGCTCAATCCAACGATGAAAGTTGGAAAGCAGATTATGGAGAGTATTCTGCTTCATAATAAAATCAGTAAAAAAGAAGCAAAAGAGCGTGCAATCGAACTTTTGAGAAAAGTAAATATTCCAAATCCGGAAGATAGATTAAATCAGTATCCGTATGAATTCTCAGGTGGAATGAGACAGAGAGTTGTAATAGCGATTGCTCTTGCATGTAATCCAAAGCTTATGATTGCAGATGAGCCGACAACAGCTTTGGATGTAACAATTCAGGCGCAGATTATGAAACTTTTAAAAGAAATTCAGGAGAAAAATAATACAGCCATCATTATGATTACGCACGATCTTGGTGTGGTAGCTGGAATGGCAGAATATATTACGGTTATGTATGCGGGAAATATTGTGGAACAGGGAAAAGTAGAAGAAATTTTCCACAATCCTCAACATCCATATACAGCCGCACTTTTGAAAGCAGTTCCGAATATGGAGAATGAAAATAAAGAGGAATTACAAATTATTCCTGGTACACCTCCAGATCTGATTATGCCTCCTAAGGGATGTGGATTTGCAAGTCGGTGCAAATATTGTATGGGAATTTGTAGAGAAATGCCTCCGGAATATACACAGATTTCGGAATCACATAAAGCGGCTTGTTGGCTGCATCACCCTATGGCAAAAAAAGTACTTGGTACGGATGATATAAGGAGGGTGCTAGAAGATGAATAAAGAAAATAAGGAAGTATTACTTCATGTAGATCATATGAAAAAGTATTTTCAAATTCGAAATAAAGGTATTCTTAAAGCAGTAGATGATGTTTCATTTGACATTTATAAAGGGGAGACACTAGGTCTTGTAGGAGAATCCGGGTGCGGAAAGACAACCTGTGGACGTACAGTGTTAGGACTTTATCCAGCAACAGAAGGTGTTATCGAATACGAAGGGAAAGATGTAACAAAATTGCAAAAAGGTGATGAAAAATGGTTTAAGAAGAGAGCACAAATTATTTTTCAAGATCCATATGCATCATTAAACCCTCGTATGACGGTAGGCGATATTATTGCGGAAGGTATGGAAAACTTTGGTCTTTATAAAAACCCAGAGGAGAGAAAGGAAAGAATCAATGAACTTCTTCAACTTGTCGGATTGAACAAGGAACATGCATCAAGATTTCCACATGAATTTTCCGGTGGACAAAGACAACGTATCGGAATAGCAAGAGCGCTTGCAGTAGATCCGGAATTTATTGTATGTGATGAGCCGATTTCTGCATTGGATGTGTCGATTCAGGCACAGGTAGTAAATCTTCTTGTTAAGTTGCAGAGAGAGTTAGGACTTACATATTTATTTATTGCACATGACCTTTCTATGGTCAAACATATTTCTGA
Source organism: uncultured Lachnospiraceae bacterium (assembly GCA_900550235.1). Lineage (GTDB taxonomy): Bacteria > Bacillota > Clostridia > Lachnospirales > Lachnospiraceae > Faecalimonas. The sequence goes on along the minus strand of URRQ01000013.1, from coordinate 23,135 downwards.
TCGTGTCGGTGTTATGTATATGGGACACATTGTGGAACTTGCATCCAGTACGGAATTATATGCAAATCCTCAGCATCCATATACGAAAGCGCTTTTAAGTGCAATTCCGATTCCAGATCCTGACAAAGAAAAAAATAAGGTGGTTCTTCCTTTGGAGGGAGAAGTTGGAAGTCCGATTAATTGTGGACCAGGCTGTCGCTTTGCAAGCCGTTGTAAATATGCAACAGAACAATGCTCGAAAGTTACACCGGAATTAAAAGAGATTTCTAAAGAACATTATGTAGCATGCCACTTGTTTTCATAATTGATTTAAAAATGTTACACTTACGTTGAAAGATGTTAGTGTGACATTTTGCCTTAATATTGAATATTTGAGATTCGATAGAAACCTATATGGTATAATAAGAGAAATTATTCGAATAGGAGAGAAAAAGATGAAGGATATAGAAAAAAGCATCTATGAACATCAAAATGAGATTATTGAAGTGATTCGTGAAGGTATGAAAATACCGAGTGTAAAGGGTGACGCAAAAGAAGGAGCTCCTTACGGAGACGATATTAAATCCATGTTGGAATATGCGTTGAATTTAGGAAAATCCTGGGGGCTAAAAACAAAAAATGTTGATGGACGAGCAGGATGGGTTGAAATTGGAGAAGGAGAAAGCATGGTAGCTGTTCTTGGGCATCTGGATGTCGTTCCGGAGGGCACAGGTTGGGATTACGAACCATATGGAGCAGAGATTCATGACGGAGTTCTGTTTGGAAGAGGTGTTGCGGATGATAAGGGGCCTACATTAGGCGCAATGTATGCACTCAAATTAATAAAAGAGATGCAAATTCCATTGAAGAAAAGAATTCGAGTGATTTTTGGAATGGATGAGGAGCATGGATCTTCTTGTATTAAGCATTACATACAGTGTGGAGAAGAAATTCCAGAAGCAGGATTTACACCGGATGCAGAATATCCATTGATCTTTTTTGAAAAAGGAATTGTAAATATTAAAGTTGGAAAGAAAAATATCGAACAAAAAGATGAAAACATTCAAAAAATAGAAGCGGGACTCGCAGGAAATATTGTACCTCCAAAATGTACAATTACAAAGAAAAACGGAGAATCTATAGTAGTATTAGGAAAAGATGCTCATGCAAGTACTCCATGGTTAGGAGAGAGTGCAGTGTTGAATATGGTGCCTATACTTGAAGAAATGAACCCAGTCGGAGAAGTGAAAAGCCTATTGAAATTTTTGGCAGAAAAAATGGAGAAAGAGGCGAACGGAAAGAATCTTGGAATATATTATCAAGATGAAGAGACAGGAGTTACGACGGTTAATCTTGGGATGCTGACGTATAACGAAGAAAAACTGGAATTCGATTTAGATATCAGATATCCGAAAAATGGAGACGCAGAAGAAATCTGCAACAAAGTAAAAGAAGCAGTCGAAGAATGTGGCTTGGAAATCTTGGCTACGAAAAAGACTGATATGCTTTATATTCCAAAGGATTCAGAAGTAGTGACAAAACTGATGAATGTATATAAAGAGGTAACGGGAGACGAAAATGAAGCACTAGCAATTGGTGGGGGAACTTATGCAAAAATGTTTCCGAATATGGTAGCATTTGGCCCGATTTTCCCAGGAATGACAGCAAAGATCCATCAGGCAAATGAGCAGATGGAGATAGAACAGATTATGAAATCTATTGTAATTTCAGCAAAGGGTATTTTGTCACTTGCAGAATAACGATCATAAGGAGAAGATAATGAGTATACTGTTTGAATTAGAAAGAATGGAAAGACTTGTGCAAGATATTGACAAGTTAAGGTATCCAATATCTATTCCCATTAGAGAGTATAAGATGTATGAAGGGAAATTGGAAAATGGAGAGCGATGCAGTACAGAAAATTGGCAGAACTATGAGATAGATACGCCATGGGATACTCTGGATTCGCACAGATGGCTTCGAACTACAATCACCATTCCAGAAGAAATGGATGGGAAACATGTAGAAATGCAGTTGATTTCCGGAAGAGAGGGACAATGGGACGCGACCAACCCGCAGATGTTGTTTTATATTAACCAACAGCTGATTCAAGGAGTGGATGTTAATCATAGAGAAGTGACAATTTCTACAAAAGCAAAATCTGGAGATATTTATGAAATTGCGATGCTGATTTACAGCGGATCAGTTCCGGGAGATTTGATATTCCGAAGTAATTTAATTACGATTGATGATCAAGTACAGAAATTCTATTATGATTTTTCTGTTCCAGTGCAAAGTGCAAGAGTTTTGAAAAACAGTGATGAAGAAAATTGTAGAAGAATCTTGAAGAAACTGGATGTAGCTGCGAATACAGTGGATTTGAGAAAACCTTATAGTGAGACATTCTATAAAGCACTGGAAGCTGCGGATGAGTTGCTCGTAAAAGAATTTTATACAACTGTTGATTTGGCTTCTCCGGTTGTAAGTGCGATTGGGCACACGCATATTGATATTGCCTGGCTCTGGACAGTAGAGCAAACGAGAGAAAAAGTGTTACGAAGTTTTTCAACAGTGCTTCGTTTGATGGAACAATATCCAGACTATAAATTTATGTCAAGCCAACCGATTTTGTATCAATTTGTAAAAGAGCAAGAGCCGGAAATGTATGAAATAATAAAAAAGAGAGTTCAGGAAGGCCGTTGGGAAGTAGATGGTGCAATGTGGTTAGAGGCAGATTGCAACTTGACAGGAGGAGAATCGCTTGTAAGACAGATTATCAAAGGAGAAAAATTCTTTGAAGAAGAGTTTGGTATTTCCAGCAAATCATTATGGCTTCCGGATGTATTCGGATATTCGGCGGCATTGCCACAGATTTTGAAACGTTCAGGAATTCCGTATTTTATGACAACAAAAATCGCATGGAATCAATACAATCAACTTCCAAACGATACATTTATGTGGAAAGGAATCGATGGTAGTGAAGTGTTTGTCTTTATGCCAACGGCATGTGATTTTGACAAAACGCTTGGCTTGAATGTATCTTTTACAGATACAAGAAATACGACGACTTATACTGGAATCATCAATCCAAACATGACGTTAGGTACATTTAAACGTTTTCAGAATCGAGATTTAACAGAAGACACAATCATGCTATTTGGCTTTGGAGATGGTGGCGGTGGACCGACAAAAGAAATGTTGGAAAATGCAGAAAGGCTTCGTTATGGTATGCCAGGAATTCCAAGAATCAAACAGGAATTTGAGAGAGAATTTTTTGATCGTACACATGATAAAATTGCAAAGCTTCCGGATATGCCAAAATGGAATGGTGAGCTATACTTTGAATATCATCGAGGGACATTGACGTCGATTGGAAAAAACAAGCGGTATAATCGAAAGAATGAGATTTTGTATGCGCAGTTGGAAACATTAGCTTCAATGTTAAAGAATAAAGGTGTAGAGTATCCAAAGAAAGTGATTACACGTGGATGGGATGTTCTCCTATTGAATCAATTCCATGATATTATTCCAGGAAGTGCAATAGAAGAAGTGTATGTACAGAGTGATAAAGAATACGAAGAAATTTTTACGAATGGAATGAAAACGTTGCAAGCAATTGCGCAGGAAGGTGCAAAATCGATTCAGACAGGAGATCATGCAATCATCGTATATAATACGCAAGGATATGTGAGAAACGATGTCATTTTTGTGAAAGGTTTGGATCAGGTAGAGGTTGCAGCGATTACAGATTGTGACGGAAAGAAACTTCCATTCCAAAAGACAAAAGATGGAAATATAGTATTCTATGCAGAAGGAATTCCAAAACTTGGTTGTAAAGTATTCTACTATACAATTGGAGAAGAAAGAAAAGATTTTTATGAGTGGAATGGAGAGTTTGAGAATAAGTTTTACCGTGTTGTGTTCAACGAGCAAATGGAGATTGTTTCTTTGATTGAAAAGGCAACGGGAAAGGAGTTTATTCAGGATGGAAAGAAAGGCAATGAGCTTGTAACATATGAAGACAGACCAATGAATTGGGATAACTGGGATATTGATGTTTTCTACAGAAAGAAACCATATTATGCAGACTTTGTTTCAGAAATTCGCATTTTGGAGGATGGTGAAGTCAGAAAAACGTTGGAAATCACAAAGCAATTCGCAGAGTCTATCGTGACACAGAAGATTCATCTGTATCATGATATTCCGAGAATTGATTTTGAGACAGATGCTGACTGGAAAGAGCATAATGTTTTATTGCGTGTAAACTTCCCGGTAGATGTCAATACAACAAAAGCAACGTATGAAATTCAGTTTGGTAATGTGGAACGAGAGACGACCAACAATCACAGTTGGGATACGGCAAAATTTGAGGCGTGTGGCCATAAGTGGGCAGATCTTTCCGAGGATAACAATGGAATAAGTCTTTTGAATGATTGTAAATACGGTTATGGAATCAAGGATGGAAATCTATCATTAACATTGATTAAAGCAGGAACCTATCCAAATGAAAATGCGGATATAGGAAAGCATCATTTTGTATATTCTATTTATCCTCATGCAGGAAGATGGCAGGAAGCGGAAACGGTGGAGATGGCATACAACCTGAATGTACCGCCGGTTGTTGTATTGCAGAATCAGAATGAAGGAGAACCGGCAGGGACAGAATTCCTGATTTGTGGTGCCAAGAATTGCTTTATCGAAGTACTCAAGGAAGCAGAAGATCAAAATGGAACTATCGTTCGAATATATGAGAATAGAAATAGACATACGAGGACGAAAATTTCACTTCCTAAATATGTGAAGCAGATTTATGAATGCAACCTCATGGAAAAGAATGAAAGAGAACTTGAAATCCAGGAGCATGTTGTTGAGGTTGTATTGAAGCCATACGAAATTAAGACTTATAGAATTTTATAATAGTGGAGGATCCAAACATGTTAAAAGAGTTAGTAGAACTTTGGGGAGTAAGCGGATATGAGAAAAACATTTCCGATTATATTGTGGAACAAGTTAAGGATTATGCGGATGAAATTACAAGAGATGCAATCGGTAATCTGATTGTTTTAAAAAGAGGAAATGGTGAAGAGAAGAAGAAAATCATGGTTGCGGCACATATGGACGAAATTGGACTATGTGTTGTGAAAATTACAGAAGAAGGATTCTTAAAAGTGAAAAAGGTTGGAGGTGTTTCGGCTCACTGTTCATTTATGAATCGTGTCATCTTCAGAAATGGAACTGTTGGAACTGTTGCTGCTTACGCAAAACCAGAAGAGTTTAAGAGTGGAGAAATTGAGAAACTTTATATCGATATCGGAGCTGGATCGAAAGAGGAAGCCGAGAAATATGTACATGTGGGAGACTGCGCAATGTTCGAAGGAGCATATCAGGAGCTTGCAGGAAGAAATGTCATGGCAAAAGCATTTGACGACCGAAGTGCTTGTCACATTCAAATCGAGGCATTAAAAGCAATGAAAACACCTTACCATGATGTGTATTTTGTATTTACAGTACAAGAAGAAGTTGGACTTTTCGGAGCTACAACATCGTCTGAAAGAATCCAGCCAGATCTAGGAATTGCGATTGATATTACGGGATCTTTTGATGTACCGGGAGATGAGCATGGAAATGTTGTAATAGGAAAAGGTGCAGCAATCTGTGTGAGCAATGCATGCGTCATTTGTGATGAAGCTATGGTAGCGCAGATGGTGGAGTGTGCAAAAAACAATCAGATTCCATATCAGATGGATGTTTTGACTAATGGTGGAACGGATGCAGGAGCAATTAATAAATCATATCGAGGAGTTAAAGCAGTTGGAATTTCAATCCCAACAAGATATGGACATTCACCAAACAGTATTATCAATTTGGATGATGTAACAGCTTGTATTGATTTGTTGAAAACGTATGTGGAATGTCCGCTTTCTATTGTTACGGAAGAAAAAATCAAATAAAGAACAATATTTTACTGTGTGATGATAGGAGGAGAACTATGAAACGATCAAAAATTAACCAGTGTATCAAGGATATGGAGAAACTTGCAAAGGAGCACGGATTCCATTTACCTCCATTTTGTAATTGGACTCCGGAGGAATGGGAAAATAAATCTGAGGAATATGATGAAATCAGAGACAATATGCTTGGTTGGGATATTACAGATTATGGACTTGGAGATTTTGATAAAGTAGGATTTGCACTTGTTACAATTCGCAATGGCAATCAAAACAATCCAAAATACAAAAAAGTATATGCAGAGAAACTTTTGATGTTGAAAGAAGGACAGCATTCCCCAATGCATTTTCATTGGAAAAAATCTGAAGATATCATTAATAGAGGAGGGGGAACACTAGTTATTCATCTCTATAATGATAAAGGAGATGGAACATTTGATGATAGTGATGTTTTGGTGAATTCGGATGGTCGTTCGTATTATGTAAAGGCAGGAACCGGAGTAGAATTAAAGCCGGGAGAAAGCATTACATTATGGCCACATCAGTATCACGATTTCGATGTGAAAGAGGGCACGGGAGATGTGCTAATTGGAGAAGTTTCGATGTGTAATGATGACAATACCGATAACAGATTTTATGAAGAAATCGGACGTTTTCCAGAAATTGAGGAAGATGAAAAACCATATCGTCTTCTTTGTAATGAATATCCTAAAAGATAGAAAAGTAATCAACTGATTGTGCAAGGAGATAGAATATGTATGATGTAATAGCATTAGGGGAACTTTTAATTGATTTTACAGAAAGTGGGGAAAGCGAACAAGGGAATCTTATGTTAGAAGTGAATCCGGGCGGAGCACCCTGTAATGTTCTTGCAATGTTGAATAATCTAGGAAAGAAAGTCGCATTTATAGGGAAAGTAGGTCAAGATATATTTGGAAATCTGTTGAAAAATACATTAGATGAGGTGGGAATTTCTTCGGAATATTTATTGATGGATCAAGAAAACCGCACAACACTTGCGTTTGTGCATACTCTTCCGGATGGAGATCGAGAATTTTCTTTTTATCGAAATCCAGGAGCGGATATGATGCTTCGAGAAGATGAAGTGAATCCAGAACTTTTAAAAGATACAAAAATCTTTCATTTTGGAACCCTTTCTATGACGCATGATGAGGTCAGGCAAGCAACAAAAAAGGCAATTGCATGTGCAAAAGAAGCAGGAGCTTTTATATCTTTTGACCCAAATCTTCGAGAGCCACTTTGGAAATCATTAGAGTTGGCAAAGGAACAAATGGAGTATGGATTTCAACAATGTGACATTTTAAAAATATCTGATAATGAGATTCAATTTGTGACAGGTGAGGAAGACTATGATAAGGGAATTTTGATTTTGCAACAGAAATATCACATTCCACTGATTCTTCTGACTATGGGAAAAGATGGAAGTCGCGCCTATTATCGAGATATGCGAGTTGAAAAAAGAGGATTTTCTGTGAATGCAATTGAAACGACAGGCGCAGGAGATACATTTTGTGGATGCTCGTTGGGATATCTTTTGGAACATGATTTGAAGAATTTAACAGAAGAAGAGTTGGAAGAGATGCTTACATTTGCAAATGCCGGTGCAGCATTGATTACACTGAAAAAAGGTGCGATTCGTTCGATGCCGACAAAAGCTGAAATACAGGAATTGTTAAAAGAATTTCATATTGAATTTTAATCTGAGACCATAAAAGGTAGTTCTGCTACAGAAACGATGTAGCATTGAACTACCTTTTTGATATTGATAAGTTATGTATTATTTTGCTTTTGGCATATCCCATGCATTATGGTCTGTATGCAACAGCATATGTGCTTTGTGGGATAATGGTTTTTCCATAAAGTCAGCATATAACTGTAGAACGTCTTTGTTCTCGTGAGAGAAGCGAAGTTCATTATTCTTATCCAGGAAGTATAAGTTCTGTCCGCGGGTGTAGGCAAGTTCTTCCCCGTCATGGATTGGCTGACCGCCACCGCCTGCACAACCGCCAGGGCAAGCCATTACTTCTACGAAATCATAGTGTACTTCTCCGCGCTCGATGGCATCGATTAATTTTCTTGTATTTGCAAGTCCACTGACAACGGCTGCTTTTACAACGGCATCACCGATAGTGATTTCAGCGGAGATAGCATCTTGACCAAAACCAGTTGCACGTACGTTGGAGAATGCATCAGGATCCGGATTCTTGCCTGTTACAAGATAGTAAGCGGAACGAAGAGCAGCTTCCATAACACCGCCGGTTGCACCGAAGATGACGCCGGCGCCACTGCCGTCATGCATTAATCTGTCACATTCCACATCCACAAGTCCCTTAGGATCGATATGAGCAGAGCGAATCATACGAGTCAATTCTCTTGTTGTAAGAACGATATCTACATCACGGCCTGCATATTCTTCATAGAAGAGTTCCATATTGCTTTCGCCCTTTTTCGCTACACATGGCATGATAGATACTGTGCAGATATCTTCAGGTGCAACACCGATAGATTTCGCAAAGTATGTTTTCATCACTGCACCAAACATCTGCTGTGGTGATTTAGCAGTAGAGAGCTGCGGTACAAGGTGAGGATACTGTGATTTAATAAAACGAATCCAACCCGGACAGCAAGATGTAAACATCGGTCTTGTCTTTAATTCACCTTTTGTCAGTCTCTCAAGGAATTCATTTCCTTCTTCCATGATCGTAAGGTCAGCGGAGAAAGTAGTATCAAACACATAATCGAATCCCATCTGTCGGAGTGCATCTACAATTTTACCAATGGTAGCTTCTTCACGAGAAAGACCAAGAGCTTCGCCCCATGCTGCACGAACAGCAGGCGCTACTTGAACAACAGTTACTTTTTTCTTATCGTCAATGGCTGCCCAAACTTTATCCGTATCATCACGTTCACGGAGAGCGCCAACTGGGCAATGAGTAATACACTGTCCGCATAAAGTACAATTAGCTTCTTCGATGGTACGTCCTTTGGATACTTGGACGGTTGTTCTGGAACCTGTACTTTCCAGATCCCATACGTGAAGTCCCTGTACCTTGTCGCATACCTGTACACAGCGCATACATTTGATACATTTTGCAGAATCACGGATGAGTGGGAAGTTTTTATTCCAAGGTTGTTTTTCCAAACGTTTTTTAAACGGAACATCAATGATGTTCAGATCGTTTGCAATTGTCTGCAAAGAACAATTTCCACTTCTGGCACAAGTTGCGCATTGGCAGTCATGCTGTGATAAAAGGAATTCTACTGTTTTTTTGCGGTTCATACGAACTTTTGGGCTGTTCGTATAGATGACCATTCCTTCTTCTATCACGTTGTTACAGGAAGGAATCAGCTTTTCTTTACCTTCTAATTCGACAACACAGACACGGCAAGCGCCGATATCATTTAGTCCTTTTAAATAACACAATCTAGGAATAGGAATTCCATTCTGATCGGCGGCTTCCATGATTGTAGTACCTTCCGGTACAGAAATTTTTCTATTATCAATCGTAAGATTTACCATAACTTCTCTCGACCTCCTTTAAAGATACCAAAACCAAAGTGGTCGCAGCGTAAGCATCGTCCAGCTTCCTGTTTTGCTTCGCATTCTGTCATACAATTTTCTACACCATCAAAGTCGTGGATACGTTCGCATGCTTCCCGCTCTGTCATATTGACACGTCCACAAGGTGTTTTGTCATCAAGGTTTGGTTCAGGAATTTCCACATCACAGGAAATCTCATGGTGGAATCCTAAGTATTCGTCAATATTGGCAGCAGCAACTTTACCGGCAGCAATGGCACGGATTACAGTTGCAGGACCTGTTGCACAGTCACCACCTGCAAATACGCCTGGAATATTTGCAAATCCACCGTATTTTTCAGACATAATGCGTCCGCGTTCTACAGGAAATCCGGCTTCTTCAAAATGCTTGAATTCGATGTTCTGTCCGATCGCAACGATTAAAGTAGAACATGGGATATAAAGATCCTCTTCCCCTGTTGGTTTTACGCTTGCACGACCGTCTTTGATCTTGCTGATCATCTGTGGAGTCACATAAATACCACGGATATGTCCATTCTCGTCTACATCGATCTTAGATGGAGCTTTTAATGTCTGAACTTCAACGCCCTCTGCAATTGCACCTTCGATTTCATCTGGAAGGGCAGTCATATCGGCAGTACGGCGGCGATAAACGATACTTACTTTCTTAGCACCAAGACGTACAGCTGTACGAACAGCATCCATAGATACGTTACCACCTCCGATAACGGCAACTTCTTGGCCTGTAAGATCAGGAATTTCTTTTTTACCAACGGCACGAAGGAACTGAACGGCAGAAAGTACGCCTTCAGCATCTTCCCCTTCGATTCCTAATTTCTTATCTGTACTAGCTCCGATTGTGATCAGTACGGCGTCGTATTCTGCACGAAGCTGTTGGATCGTAATGTCCTGACCGATACGAAGTCCATGTTTTACTTCTACACCGGTATCAAGGATGGCCTGGATATCATCATCCAATCTGTCTTTTGGAAGACGGTAATTTGGAATACCATAACGAAGCATACCGCCTAATTGAGGCAGCATCTCAAATACAGTTACCTGATGTCCCATTAACTGTAAATAATAAGCAGAGGAAAGTCCTCCAGGACCTCCACCTACGATAGCAACACGTTTTCCTGTGGACGGTGCGCATGGTGGTGGTGGGACTTTTCCTGCATAATCTGCTGCAAAACGTTTTAAACCACGAATATTTAATGCATCATCTACCATATTTCTACGGCATCTTGCCTCACAAGGATGTTCACAGATAAATCCACATGTTGTTGGGAATGGGTTGTCTTTACGGATCAGGCGAATCGCATCTGCATAACGACCTTCTTTTACAAGTGCGATGTAACCTGGAATGTCAACCTTTGCAGGACATAAAGCAACGCAAGGGACCGGCTGATTATATGTACAGGTACAGCGTCCGGTAATGATGTGCTGTTCAAAGTCCTCGCGATATCCGATCAATGCTTTATAAACCATATGTGCGGCTTCCACACCGATGGCGCAGTCTGCGGACTGCATGATAGATAATGCTGTTTCTTCCATTAAGTCAAGAATTTCCAAATCTGCATCTCCGTTTAATACATCTGTCAGCATATTCTTTAACTGCCAGAGACCAACACGGCAAGGTGTACATTTACCACATGTCTGTGCATGGCATAATTCCAAAAATGCTCTTGCCATATCAACAGGACAAAGACCCGGAGGGCTTGCTTCGATTCTTCGTTCCAAATCTTTGTATAGACCTTCTACAACCACTTGGGCTTTATTTGGTGTAGAGATTTCAAGTCTGCTCATAATTATTCACCTCTCTATAAGATTTCATAGTCACGCTATTAGTAATATTGTAATATATAACAAGAAAATACGCAAGAATAGTTAAAAACTGGTCAAAGTTTACAAAAATGAGAAGGAAAGAAGTAAAAAGGGGTATATACAATAGGAACTTGTATGGTATAATAATAAAGTTAATATTAATATGTTAATAAAATAGATAAAGGAGTTAAATGAGATGAGAGAGCAGTTGATTGCACAGTTTAAAGAAATATTTGGAGCGGATGGAGACATTAGAACTTATTTTGCTCCGGGACGTGTAAACTTGATCGGAGAACATACAGATTATAATGGAGGTCATGTGTTCCCATGCGCCCTTACAATCGGTACATATGCGGTTGCAAGAAAGAGAGAGGATAATCGGTTAAGATTCTATTCTGTGAATTTTGAAAAACTAGGAGTGATTGATTCTGCTCTTGATGATCTTACTCCATCAAAGAAAGCCGGATGGACCAATTATCCGAAGGGGGTAATGTGGGCATTTGAAGGAAGAGGATATAAGCTTCCGGCAGGTCTTGATATTTTGATCTATGGAAATATTCCAAATGGTTCCGGTCTTTCTTCTTCTGCATCTTTAGAAGTACTTACAGGAGTGATGTTGAAGGACATGTTTGGATTTGACGTGTCTATGGTAGATATTGCATTGATCGGTCAATATTCTGAGAACAACTTTAATGGATGTAACTGTGGAATCATGGATCAGTTTGCAAGCGCAATGGGTAAAAAAGACCATGCGATTTTCTTAGATACAAACACATTACAATATGAATATGCGCCGGTTGTTTTGGAAGATGCTAAGATTGTCATCATCAACAGTAAAGTAAAACATTCTTTAGTAGATTCTGCTTACAATGACAGAAGAAATGAATGTGAAACTGCATTAAAAGAATTGCAGGAAGTAGTAGATATTAAAACGCTTGGCGATCTGACAGAAGAAGAATTTGAAGCACACAAAGATGCCATCAAAGATCCGATTCGTGTGAAGAGAGCAAAACATGCAGTATATGAAAATCAGAGAGCAATCAAAGCGGTAGAGGCATTGAAAGCAAATGACGTAGAGACTTTCGGAAAATTGATGAATGCATCTCATGTTTCTCTTCGCGATGATTATGAAGTATCCTGTGAAGAAATTGATGTTCTTGTAGATCTTGCATGGGAGACAGAAGGAGTAATCGGCTCTCGTATCACAGGAGGCGGCTTTGGAGGCTGTACTGTAAGTATCGTAAAAAATGACGCGGTAGATAATTTTATTTCCAAGATTGGCGCTGCATATAAAGAAAAAGTAGGACATGAAGCAGAATTCTATGTAGTAGATATCGGAGATGGTGCAGGCATACTTGCATAAGAAAGAACAGAATAGATCAACCTTGGGAGGACAGTATGTTAAGTAAGAATATAAAAAGATTAGTAGAGTATGGAATTGCATCCGGATTAACACCGGAATGTGAACGCCTGTATACAACAAATTTATTATTAGAATTGTTCCATGAAGACAGCTATGAAGAGGTATCCATCGACGGAGAAAGTTTGGAATTAGAAGATATCTTAAAAGAACTTCTTGATGAAGCATGTGAAAGAGAGATCATCGAAGACAGCATCGTATACCGTGATCTTTTCGATACGAAGATGATGAATTGTCTTGTTCCTCGTCCTGCACAGATTCAGGAGACGTTTGCGAAGAAGTACGAAGTTTCTCCGAGGGAGGCAACAGACTACTATTACAAATTAAGTCAGGACAGTGATTACATTCGTCGTTATCGTGTGAAAAAAGACCGCAAATGGACGGTAGACAGTCCGTACGGTGTCATTGATATTACGATCAATCTTTCAAAACCAGAGAAAGATCCAAAAGCTATCGCAGCAGCGAAAAATGCAAAACAGAGCAGCTATCCAAAATGTCAGCTTTGCATGGAAAATGAAGGCTATGCAGGACGTGTGAACCATCCGGCAAGAGAGAATCATCGTATCATTCCAATTACGGTGAATGACAGCGCATGGGGCTTCCAGTATTCACCATATGTATATTATAACGAGCATTGTATCGTGTTTAACGGACAGCATACACCGATGAAGATTGAGAAAGCTACTTTTATCAAGCTGTTCGATTTTGTAAAGCTGTTCCCACATTATTTCCTTGGCTCCAATGCAGACCTTCCGATTGTTGGAGGCTCTATCTTAAGCCATGACCATTTCCAAGGTGGAAATTATACATTTGCAATGGCAAAAGCTCCGATGGAGGAGACATTTACAGTAGCAGGTTATGAAGATGTGGAAGTGGGTATTGTGCATTGGCCACTTTCTGTACTTCGTCTGAGAGGAAAAGATGAGAAGAGATTGATCGATCTTGGCGCTCACGTTCTCGATAAATGGCGGAATTATACAGATGAAGAAGCGTTTATCTTCGCGGAGACGGATGGAGAACCTCACAATACGATTACTCCGATTGCAAGAAAAGTGGGAGATATCTTTGAATTGGATCTTGCGCTTCGTAATAATATTACGACAGAGGAACATCCGCTTGGAGTATATCATCCACATGCCCAGTGGCACAATATTAAGAAAGAAAACATCGGTCTCATCGAAGTAATGGGACTTGCCGTACTTCCGGCAAGATTAAAAGAAGAATTAGAGATTCTTGCAGAATATCTTGTAGAAGGCAAAGACATTCTTTCGAATGAAAAGATTGAAAAACATGCAGAATGGGTAAAAACGTTCCTCCCAAAATATGAAGAGATTACAAAAGAAAATGTAATGGATATTCTTCAGAAAGAGGTCGGCATTGTATTCACACATGTATTGGAAGATGCGGGTGTGTACAAATGTACAGAAGAAGGAAGAAAAGCATTTAAGAGATTTATTGCTGTGTTATAAGTAGAATAGAGAAAAAGGGAAATGTCCTGCAGGAACATCTTACGATGTCTGCAGGACATTTTTGTGAGGAATTTGTTTCGTAAGAAGTGATCTATATAAGATATTCTTACTTTATAATTCCGTCCAAATAAATGGACAATGAACGGCTCATATTGCCCTCAAAATCAACCTTGCCATCTCGCATGGACCATTCAAATACATTTCCGATCACGATCATGCGGATGTCGGTTGTAATTTCTTCTAATGAATGCGTAAGTGTGATCACACCGGCGTCTACTGCCCTTTCCAAATAAGACTGCACAGTAAGAATCGGGTAAGGACGTTCGGTACGACTTACCGGATTCAGCGCTTGATTTTTCGGCGTATAATATCCTGCCAAAAATTCAACGCCAAGTTCACGACAATATTTTACATAATTCAAATATACATAAACAATTGCTCTCCTTGCATCTTCTGCATTTTTTGGCAGATCAAGATGCGAAGGATCGATACTTGGCTGATCCTCGATATAATAAGAAAGAAGATCGTCCTTTGTCTTAAAGTGATGGTAAAAGCTTCCATTAGAAACTCCGGCTTCATCACAGATATTTTTTATGGATAATTGTTCGTATCCGTCCCGCTGCAAAATGCGTTTGGCAGCCTGAAAGATACGTTCTTTTGTTTCTTTTGATTTCTTCTGTTGTTTGGAAAGTTCGTTTGTCTGACTCATGTAAGCACCTTTTCCTTTCATCTGGGGAGGAGCGGAAACTCCGTAACCGGAAATTGCTCCACAATATCAAGAAACTATATTTGTTAATATTATATCATACCTTGTCTTGTATTTCAATAAAAAAGAGTGCACTCTATTTGCATAAACTTACAAAGTATTTTATAATAACATAGATAAAAGTAAGAAAGGAAAATGACATGGATATTAATCAAAAACTGACAGAAGAATTAGGCGTAAAAAAGTGGCAGGTCGAAGCCGCTGTAAAGTTAATTGATGAAGGGAATACCATTCCTTTTATTTCACGATATAGAAAAGAAGCAACGGGGGCTTTGAATGATGAACAGCTCCGCCAATTGTTTGAGAGACTGACTTATCTTCGTAATTTGGAGGAGAAAAAAGAGCAGGTGCTTTCAAGTATTGAAGAGCAGGGAAAACTGACCGAAGAATTAAAAACACAGATTTTAGCGGCAGAGACGTTGGTAGTGGTAGATGATCTATATCGTCCATACCGGCCGAAGAGAAGAACCCGTGCAACGATCGCAAAAGAAAAAGGGTTAGAGCCATTGGCTGCTTTGATTACGATGCAGAAGACAACGACACCGATCGAAGAAGCTGCAAAAGGGTATGTTTCGGAAGAAAAAGAGGTAAAAAATGTACAAGATGCGATTGCAGGCGCCAAAGATATCATTGCCGAATATATTTCCGATGAGGCAGATTACCGTATCTACATCCGCGATCTTACGGTAAAACAAGGGAAATTAACTTCCGTTGCAAAAAATCCGGAAGAGCAGTCCGTATATGAGATGTACTATGAATTTGAAGAACCGGTAAGTAAATTGGCAGGACATCGTGTCCTTGCTCTGAATCGTGGAGAAAAAGAAAAAATTCTGACAGTGAAGATTGAAGCGCCGGAAGAAAAGATTCTCCAGTATTTGGAGAAAAAGGTCATTCATGCAGAGAATCCGTATACAATGCCGCTTTTGAAAGAAGCGATTGAAGATAGTTATAAACGTCTTATCGCACCGGCAATTGAGCGTGAGATACGAAATGATTTGACAGAAAAGGCAGAAGACGGCGCCATCAATGTATTTGGCAAAAACTTGGAACAGCTTTTGATGCAACCGCCGATCGTAGGACAGACCGTTCTTGGCTGGGACCCGGCTTTCCGTACCGGATGTAAGCTTGCTGTAGTAGATCCGACAGGAAAGGTATTGGATACAACGGTTATCTATCCGACTGCGCCGACTACACCGCAGAAAATTGCAGCAGCAAAAGATACGTTGAAAAAGCTGATTCAGAAGTATCATATCACATTGTTTTCTGTGGGGAATGGAACGGCATCCCGTGAATCCGAGCAGATTATTGTAGAGCTATTCAAAGAGATTCCGGAAAAAGTACAGTATATCATTACCAACGAAGCAGGAGCGTCCGTGTATTCAGCAAGTAAGCTAGCCACAGAGGAATTCCCTAACTTTGATGTGGGGCAGAGAAGCGCGGCTTCCATAGCAAGACGTCTACAGGATCCGCTTGCCGAATTGGTAAAAATTGATCCGAAATCTATCGGGGTTGGGCAATATCAGCATGATATGAACCAGAAAAAATTAAGTGAAGCGCTGTCCGGCGTGGTAGAGGATTGCGTGAATAAAGTAGGGGTAGATCTCAATACGGCATCTGCGCCGCTATTGTCCTATATTTCTGGTATCAGCAGTACGATCGCGAAAAACATCGTGGCATATCGAGAAGAAAATGGAAGTTTTACAAGCAGAAAGCAGCTTTTAAAAGTCGCAAAGCTAGGACCGAAAGCGTTTGAACAATGTGCCGGATTTATGCGAATACAAGGTGGAAAGAATCCGTTAGATGGAACAAGTGTCCATCCGGAATCTTATGAGGCGGCAGTGAAACTACTTGAGAAGTTAGGATATACATTACAAGATGTGGCAGACAGAAAGCTTGCCGGGCTTGCAAAATCGATTAAGGATTACAAAAAGCTGGCGGAAGAGCTTGAGATCGGAGAGATTACGCTTCGTGATATTGTAAAAGAATTGGAAAAACCGGCGCGTGATCCACGTGATGAGATGCCGAAACCGATTTTAAGAACAGATGTATTGGAAATGAAAGATCTGACGGAAGGGATGATCTTGAAAGGAACGGTGCGAAATGTCATTGACTTCGGCGTATTCGTGGATATCGGGGTGCATCAGGATGGGCTGGTACATATTTCTCAGATTACAGATAAGAAATTCATTAAGCATCCGCTGGAAGCGGTCAGCGTTGGGGATATCGTAGATGTAAAAGTCATGAGTGTGGATATCAAGAAAAAAAGAATCCAGCTTACGATGAAAGGGATTCAGTAGGAATAGAAGTTGTCACAAAAGTTTGGGTGTGCTATAATTTTATGAACTTATACAAGGAGGATATTTTATGTCGATTAAATTTGAAGTGAACATGACAGACAAAATTATGTATGATTTTCTTTTATATCACAGCTATACAAGTGCGTCCGGACTTTTTGCCACGCTTGTGGGAGTCGGATGTTTTATATTTGCTGTGAACAAAGGCTTAAGTGGGGAGTCCCAGTCAGCGATTCTCTTTGCGGCGCTTGGAGCGATGCTTTTATTTTCCACACCGTTTACATTGAAATCCTCTGCGAAAAATCAGGTAAAGAATACAGAGATGTTTCAGAAACCATTACAGTATGAAGTAACGGAAAAGGGGATTACAGTGACACAAGGCGGTGAGAGCGCGGAGAATACATGGGATCACATTATGAGAGTGGTGTCTACAAGCAAATCTCTGGTAATCTACATTACCAGGGTAAGAGCGATCATTTTGCCGAAAGAAGCCATGGGTGACGATTATCCGGCAGTCGTGGAATTGATTTCCAAAAATGTTCCGGCAAAAAAAGTAAAAATCAGACATGTGAGTGTGAGATAGAAGAAGGATAGTATGATGGTGATAGAAACAAACAGTGCAAAAGAAACCTTTGAACTTGGAGTACGGATTGGTCAAGAGTGTGTTCCGGGCGAGGTATATACATTGATTGGAGATCTTGGAGTAGGAAAAACGGTATTTACCCAAGGCCTTGCAAAGGGACTCGAGATTGACGAACCGATCAGCAGTCCGACTTTTACGATTGTACAAGTGTATGAAGAGGGGCGTCTGCCGTTCTACCATTTTGATGTGTATCGAATCGGCGATGTGGAAGAAATGGATGAGATCGGGTACGACGATTATATCTATGGACAAGGAGTTTGCTTGATTGAATGGGCAAATTTGATCGAGGAGATTCTTCCGAAGAAACGTAAAGAGATTGTAATAGAAAAGAATTTGGAAAAAGGATTCGATTATCGAAAGATTACGGTTACGGAAAGGGAGTAGTGATATGCGAATATTAGCTTTGGACAGTTCCGGTCTTGTGGCGAGTGTTGCGATTATGGAAGAGGAACAGACGATCGCAGAGTATACAGTAAACTATAAAAAAACACATTCTCAGACATTGCTTCCGATGTTGGATGAGATTGTGAAAATGACAGAGATGGATTTGAACACAATAGATGCCATTGCAATTTCTGGAGGTCCGGGCTCGTTTACAGGACTTCGGATTGGTTCGGCAACTGCAAAAGGATTGGGGCTTGCGCTGAATAAGCCTCTGGTTCATGTTCCGACATTGGAAGGACTTGCATGCAATCTGTATGGATGCCATTCCTTGATCTGTCCGATTATGGATGCCAGAAGGAATCAAGTCTATACCGGCGTGTATCGTTTGAGTGAAGGCGAGTTTCAGGTTGTGAAAGAGCAGACGGCGATTGATGTGGCAGTATTGGCAGAACAGCTCAATGCTTTGGGAGAAGCTGTAACGTTTTTAGGAGACGGAGTTCCGGTATACAGAGAACAGTTAGAGGAAAAACTATCTGTTCCATTCACATTTGCTCCTGCAAATATGAATCGGCAAAGAGCGGCATCAGTAGGACTGCGTGGCTTACAGTATTATCGGGAAGGGCGCATTGAGACAGCCGCAGAGCATCAGCCGGATTATCTCCGTGTGTCTCAGGCAGAGCGGGAACGTGCGGAAAGAGAACGGGCAGAAGCCGGAAAGTAATGAGGCGAAGATCAGATGCTTGGTTTGCGAGAAATGAAACTTAATGACAGTATGCAGATTGCAGAATTGGAACAAGAGATTTTTACAGATGCATGGACACAGGAGGGGATTGAGGAGACGTTTTCCCAATCCCATGCTTTTATTGCTGTGGCAGAGGAAGACTCGAAGATCCAAGGATATTGTATTATCTATGTGGTACTGGATGAGGCGGAGATTGCGCGGATTGGTGTAACAGAGCATGCAAGATGCAGCGGGGTTGGTTCCGGTATTCTGCAGTTTTGCGAAGCGATTTGTAAAGAAAAGGGCGTGGAGCGATTGCTTTTGGACGTGCGGGAAGGTAATCTTCCGGCGCGAAAGTTTTATGAAAAGCATGGATTTCTTGTAGATGGCGTTCGAAAAAATTTTTATGACAATCCGAAAGAAGATGGCGTACTGATGAGTAAGGGACTCGGACAGGGTATTATTACCACTAGGATTCCGGATGGTGTCGCGCTATAATATGCATAGAGTGCAGATTAGACTGCAGATGCATAGGAGGAATGGTATGAAACAGTATCAGACAAAAGAAGTTCAGGAAATCAGTAAAATAATTTGTAATAAATGCGGGAAAGAGATTGTGGCAGAGAACGGACACTTTTCCGAAGATGTGCTTCAGGTGGAAAAACGATGGGGATACCCGTCGGATAAAGACAATGAGGTGCATGCTTTTGATCTGTGCGAGGAGTGTTATGATGCGTTTGTCAGAACCTTTTTGATCCCGATAGAGGTTAGATAAGGAGAAGAGAATGTTAGATGTTTGTTTGCTTGGCTGCGGAGGAATGATGCCATTGCCGTACCGCTGGCTTACTTCATTGATGACAAGATTCAATGGCAGCAGTCTTTTGATCGACTGCGGAGAAGGAACACAGATTGCGATTAAGGAAAAAGGGTGGAGCTTTAAGCCGATCGATGTGATCTGCTTTACCCATTATCATGGGGATCATATCAGTGGTCTTCCGGGATTGTTGCTCACGATGGGAAATGCGGATCGGAGAGATCCGCTTACTTTGATCGGACCAAAAGGATTGGCTCGCGTAGTGAATTCACTTCGGGTAATTGCGCCGGAGCTTCCTTTCGAAATAGAATATATAGAGATTGAAGGGGCGGAACAGACATTTGAGATGGATGGGTACCGCCTAAAAGCATTTCGTGTGAACCACAATGTACTTTGTTATGGATATACGATTGAGATTGACCGCGCCGGCAAATTTGATGTTGCCCGTGCGGAAGCAAGCGGTATTCCGAAACAGTATTGGAAAGTGCTGCAAAAAGGAGAGTCAGTGGAACTGAATGGGACGGTATATACGCCGGATATGGTTCTTGGGGCGCCTAGAAAAGGAATCAAATTGACGTATACAACAGATACAAGACCAACAGATTCCATTCGCAACAATGCAAAGGGCTCAGACCTGTTTATCTGTGAAGGAATGTATGGTGAAAAAGAAAAAGCAGCCAAAGCAGTAGAATATAAGCATATGACGTTTACGGAAGCGGCGACCCTTGCAAAAGAAGGCGGGGTAAAAGAACTGTGGTTGACACATTATAGTCCGTCGCTTACCAAACCGGAAGAGTATATGGATGATGTGCGCAGCATTTTTGCAAATGCAAAAGCAGGCAAAGATTGTATGTCAGCAGAACTGGATTTTCCGGAAAGTTAGAGGTGACAAAAATGAGTGAAACAAAAGATATTTTAATATTGGCGATAGAAAGTTCTTGTGATGAAACAGCGGCAGCAGTTGTGAAAAACGGAAGAGAAGTGCTGTCGAATGTGATTTCCTCTCAGATTGAAATTCATAAATTATATGGAGGAGTGGTTCCGGAGATCGCTTCCAGAAAGCATATTGAAAAAATTAATCAGGTCATCGAAGAGGCATTAAAAGAGGCGAATGTGACATTGGATGATATTGATGCGATAGGTGTAACATATGGTCCGGGACTTGTAGGAGCGTTGCTTGTTGGCGTAGCAGCAGCGAAGGCGATTGCATATGCGAAGAAGCTTCCGCTTGTAGGAGTGCATCATATTGAAGGACATATTTCTGCAAATTATATTGAGAATAAAGAATTAGAACCACCGTTTGCATGTCTTGTTGTATCCGGTGGACATACACATCTTCTTCGCGTAAAAGATTATGGGGAATATGAGATTCTCGGAAGAACAAGAGATGACGCGGCAGGAGAAGCGTTTGATAAAGTGGCGCGTGCTATCGGTCTTGGATATCCTGGCGGACCAAAAGTGGAAAAGTTGTCAAAGGAAGGAAATCCAGATGCTATCCCATTTCCAAGGGCACATATTGTGGATTCGGAATACGATTTCAGCTTTAGTGGTGTGAAATCAGCTGTTTTGAATTATATCAACGGGTGCGAAATGAAGCACGAAGAATATAGTCGTGCGGATATTGCAGCGTCTTTTCAGAAAGCAGTTACCGATGTATTAACAGAAAATGCCATGAAAGCAATTGACGAATTTGGAATGGATAAGTTTGCAATCGCGGGTGGAGTGGCGTCTAACGGTACGTTACGAAATGCAATGAAGGAAGCGTGCGAGAAAAAAGGAATTCAATTTTATCATCCGTCTCCGATTTTCTGTACAGATAATGCTGCGATGATCGGAGCGGCGGCTTATTACGAGTATTTGAAGGGAACAAGACACGGATGGGACTTGAATGCAGTTCCGAACTTAAAACTTGGAGAACGATAATATGAGTGCAAAAAAAGATGGAAAATCTTGCACAGCTATTGTATTGTCTGCTGGGCAGGGAAAACGTATGGGGACGAAAATACAGAAGCAGTATATTGAGCTTGAGGGGAAACCGATCATATATTATGCGTTGGAAACTTTTCAGCAGTCACCTTTGATCGATCGGATTATTTTGGTTGTAGGACAAGGACAAGAGGACTATTGTCAAAAAGAAATTGTAGAGAAATACCAATTAAGCAAAGTGACAGATATTGTGGAAGGCGGTTTTGAACGTTATCATTCAGTACAAAATGGGTTAAAAAGAGTAGGGAAGGATGAGTATGTGTTCATCCACGATGGAGCACGCCCTTTTGTGACGGAAGAAATGCTGCAGCGGGTTTACTCTGCGGTTTGTGAATATCCTGCTTGTGTCGTAGGAATGCCCGTGAAAGATACGATCAAGATTGCAGATGGGAAAAACTATACAAAAGAAACGCCGGATCGAAACTATGTGTGGCAAGTACAGACTCCGCAAGTGTTTTTATCAGAATTAATTCAAGACGCTTATGAAAAAGTGATTCGTTCCGGTCAAAATAACATTACAGATGACACAATGGTAGTTGAAACAGCGTTTGGTATGAAGTCAAAGCTGATAGAAGGCTCCTATGAAAACATCAAAATTACAACGCCGGAAGATTTAGAGGTGGCAGAAGTATTTTTGAAGAGGAGAAAAAAAGATGCGACAGGAAATGCATGAAATAGAACCGGTATATAACGAGAATAGTAAAATATTAATACTTGGAAGTTTCCCTTCTGTGAAATCACGAGAAGGGAAATTCTTCTATCACCACCCGCAAAATCGTTTTTGGAAAGTATTGGCAGGAATTTTAGGCTCTGCTATGCCGGGAACAATAGAAGAGAAAAAAGAGTTCTTACTTCAGAATCATATCGCTGTATGGGATGTGATTGCTTCATGTGAGATCGAAGGCTCTAGTGATAGCAGTATCAGGAATGTGATTCCGAATGATTTGAATAAAATTCTTTCCACAGCAAATATCGAACATATCTATACGAATGGTGGAACTGCCAGCAAACTGTATAGAAAATATTGCTATGCACAGACACAGATGGAAGATGTGAAATTACCATCTACAAGTCCGGAGAATGCCGCATATTCGCTGGAAAAACTGATGGAAGAATGGAGGATGGCAGTATTCGATTTATAACGGAAATCCAACGTTTTTTTGACAAAAATAAAAAAGTTAAAAAAATTCAAAAAACCTGTTGACATTATATATACTGTGTGCTAGAATACAACATGTCGCTGATGAACAGCGAAACAACAGAATACATGCAGAGGTATCGAAGTGGTCATAACGAGGCGGTCTTGAAAACCGTTTGTCCGAAAGG
>URRQ01000012.1 GCA_900550235.1 uncultured Lachnospiraceae bacterium | reverse complement strand
TATAACAAAGCACGTAAAATAGGAGGGCTGTGGATAAAACTACGGAAACTCAAGAGTAGCGGAGACATTGACAAAGAAAAAAATAATATTTATAATAAAGTATTAGTGAATTGAGATAATCAGGAGGAATGAAATGAAAAAATACGGAGTAAATGAACTTAGAAAAATGTTCCTTGAATTTTTTGAGAGTAAAGAACATTTAGCAATGAAAAGCTTTTCACTGGTGCCACATAATGATAACAGCTTGTTGCTTATCAATTCAGGAATGGCGCCGTTAAAACCATATTTTACAGGACAGGAGATCCCGCCAAGCAGACGTGTCACAACATGTCAAAAATGTATCCGTACAGGAGATATTGAGAATGTCGGAAAAACTGCACGTCACGGTACATTTTTCGAGATGCTCGGAAACTTCTCATTTGGAGATTACTTTAAAAGAGAAGCGATTCAATGGTCATGGGAATTTTTGACAGAAGTTGTAGGCTTGGATGCGAACAGATTGTATCCATCTGTATACGTAGATGACCAGGAAGCGTTTGAGATTTGGAATAAAGAAATGGGAATCCCGACAGAACGTATCTTCAAATTTGGAAAAGAAGATAACTTCTGGGAGCACGGTTCCGGACCTTGTGGACCATGTTCTGAGATTTATTACGATCGAGGAGAAAAATACGGCTGTGGAAAACCGGATTGTACAGTAGGATGCGAATGTGATCGCTACATGGAGATCTGGAACAATGTATTTACTCAGTTTGATAATGATGGAAAAGGAAACTATTCTGAATTAGAACAGAAAAATATCGATACAGGTATGGGATTGGAAAGACTTGCTTCAATTGTGCAGGATGTAGATTCTATCTTTGATGTAGATACTTTAAAAGCATTGCGTGAGCATGTATGCGCACTTTCCGGAGCAGTATACGGAGAAGATTATAGCAAAGACGTCTCAATCCGTGTCATTACAGACCATATTCGTTCCGTAACATTTATGATTTCTGATGGTATTATACCGTCTAACAATGGAAGAGGATATGTACTTCGTAGATTGCTTCGTCGTGCATGCCGTCACGGAAGATTGCTTGGTATTGAAGGAAAATTCCTTACAAAGCTTGCAGAGACAGTTATTGAAGGATCCAAAGATGGATATCCGGAACTGTTTGAGAAAAAAGATATGATTTTCAATGTGATTGGGCAGGAAGAAGATCAGTTTAATAAGACAATCGACCAAGGACTTAAGATTTTGTCCGATATGATTGAAGAGATGTCAGAAAAAGAAGAACAGACACTATCCGGTGAGAATGCGTTCAAATTGTATGATACGTATGGATTCCCATTAGACCTTACAATGGAGATTTTGGAAGAAAAAGGATTTGGCGTAGACGAAGAAGGTTTCAAAGCTGCTATGGAAGAGCAGAGAGTAAAAGCTCGTAAAGCTCGTGGCGTAACAAACTATATGGGAGCAGATGCAACAGTATACGATGAAATCGATCCGTCTATTACAACAGAATTTGTAGGTTACGATCATTTAGACTACACATCTGATATTACTGTACTTACGACAGAAAATGAGTTAGTACAGGAAATCTCTGAAGGAGAAGATGGTACAATTTTTGTAGAGCAGACTCCATTCTATGCGACAATGGGTGGTCAAGAGGGTGATACAGGTGTGATCACAACAGATGCAGCAGAATTTGTTGTAAAAAACACGATCAAACTCCTTGGAGGAAAAGTAGGTCATGTTGGTACTGTGAAAAAAGGAACCATTAAAATTGGAGATTCTGTTCAATTATCTGTTGATGTAAAAGAACGTAACAATACATGTAAAAACCATAGCGCAACACATTTATTACAGAAAGCCTTAAAGACAGTATTAGGTTCACACGTTGAGCAGAAAGGATCTCTGGTAACACCGGACAGACTTCGTTTTGACTTTGTACATTTCTCTGCAATGACACCGGAAGAGATTGCAAGAACAGAAATGCTCGTCAACGAAGAGATTGCAAAGAACAGTGAAGTTGTGACAAAAGTCATGAACTTAGAAGAAGCGAAAGCAACAGGAGCTATGGCTTTGTTCGGAGAGAAATACGAGAATGATGTACGTGTCGTATCTATGGGAGACTTCTCAAAAGAACTTTGTGGTGGTACGCATGTGAAGAATACAGGTATGATTACAACATTCAAGATCGTATCAGAAGCAGGAGTTGCAGCAGGAGTACGTCGTATTGAAGCGCTGACAGGAGATGGTGTATTCCGTTACTATCATGAGATAGAACAGGAGCTTGCAGAAGCTGCAAAAGCTGCGAAATCTACACCGGATAAATTGAAAGAAAAGATTGAGCATATGCTTGCGGAAATCAAGACGTTGCAAAGTGAAGTAGAATCTTTGAAGAGTAAAGCGGCGAAAGATGCTCTTGGAGACGTTATGGATCAGGTAAAAGAAGTGAATGGCATAAAACTTCTTGCCACAGCAGTAGAAGATGTAGACATGAATGGACTTCGTGAACTTGGAGATCAATTAAAAGAAAAACTCGGACAAGGAGTGATTGTAATTGCTTCTTCTGCAAATGGAAAAGTAAATCTTGTTGCTATGGCAACTGAGGAAGCGATGGCAAAAGGAGCACATGCAGGAAACCTCATCAAAGGAATTGCTGCTCTTGTAGGCGGAGGCGGAGGTGGACGCCCGAATATGGCACAGGCAGGAGGTAAGAATCCGGCCGGAATTCCGGATGCAATCGCAAAAGTAGAAGAAGTATTAAAAGAACAAATTGGATAATGTATAAAAGCGAAGGATGATATAAATGACAGGGAAGAAGAATGAGGGACGGAAAATCAACGATTCGGTAAAGAAACGAGAAATACCGGAACAAATTAAAGAAATAGCATTATGGGGAGCAAAATGGGCAATTGAAAAAAGCTTAGTTGGATTAAAATATCTAAAAGGTATACTTAAGGTAATGTTTCGACATATGCAGCATGTATTGCTGTTCCCGATTATATTTTTATATTTTGAAATTTTGCTTCGTGTAATTGGTGGAACAGGAATATTTAAAGGTTTTCTCTCGATGCTGTTTCTTACAGTAGGAGCAGGCTTGTTTTTTGGCGGATTGACAAGTATGTTTTCTAAAAAAGTGAATAAAGTAATAAGTATTATAGTTTTAGCTGGTACAGGAATTCTTTATATTGTACAATGTCTGATCATGGAAAGCTTTCAGATGTATATGACATTGGGAGATATTAAAACCGGTGCCGGTGGAGTGGTAGGAGGATTTTCCGGAGAATTATTCCGAACGATTTTCTCCGGTATCCCAGTCATTCTCCTCTTCCTTCTTCCATCCATCCTTTACATGTTATTCGGTGCGAAAAGATTTCCTGCAAGACGTGTAAATACACCGTATGTTATATTGATTTTTTCTCTGACATTTGTAATTTCCGGACTTGGTATCCTTGGAGCTTCTCATGGAAAATATAAAGAGGAATATAAAAGTCAGTTTAAGTTTGATACGGCAAGCAGAACGTTTGGACTTCTTACCGGAGTGAGATTGGATCTCAAATATAGCTTGTTGGGAAATGATGAAGCAAATCAGTTAGTAACTGTAAACGAAAATATAACGAAAAAGAAAGAGAAAAAGGCTAAAGAAGAGGAAAAAGAATATGGGGAAAATGTCTCCAAGATTGATTTTGCTGCGTTAAGCGAATCTGAGAAAGATGAGACATTGAAGGCTATGAATACTTATGTAAATAGCTTGACCCCAACTTCCAAGAATAAGTATACAGGACTGTTCAAAGGAAAGAATCTTATACTAATCTGTGCGGAGGCATTTTCAGATTCTGTGATTCATAAGGAACTGACACCAACTCTTTACAGATTAACACATAAGGGAATCAATTTTTCTGACTTTTATCAGCCGGCCTGGGGTGGAAGTACGTCAACTGGCGAATATTCATTTTTGACCGGATTGGTTCCGATGGATGGAGTAGAAACAATTCAGAAAACAAGAGAGAAACTCAATTATTATACTCTTGGAACTCAGTTGATAAAACAAGACTATTATAGCTTTGCATATCACAACGGAAGTTACGATTATTATGATCGTCAGTTGACACATAAAAATCTAGGATATGCAGATTGGCTGGGACAGGGAAATGGTCTGGAAGACATAACCGGTGCATGGGTAGGTGATAGTGTACTTTTCGATAAGACGATGGACACTTACATAGATAAACAACCGTTCAGCATTTATTATATGACTGTAAGTGGACATGCTCCATATAAAAGCGATAATGTCAAGACAAAAGAAAATATTGAACAAGTAAAAAAAGTGCTTGGAGACAAGTATGAAGAAACTACGTTAAATTATTTCTGTTATCAGTTGGAGCTTGAAAAAGCCTTGAAAATCATGGTAGAAAAGTTAGAAGAAGCAGGGATTGCAGACGATACGGTAATCTGCATGACATCTGACCACTATCCATATGGATTGGCAGTATCTAAAACTTATGGAAATACAAAAGATTATTTGACAGATCTGTATGATCATTCTATGGATACGGATTGGGACAGGGATCACAATACATGGCTTCTTTGGTCAGGATGCTTAGAACACGAGCAGAAAGAGTATGCATGTGAGATATCGGAGCCTACATATAGTCTTGATATTGTTCCTACGCTTTTGAATCTGTTTGGAATAGAATATGATTCCAGATTGCTTGTTGGAAGAGATGTATTTTCTGATGCTACACCGCTTGTTCTATGGAACAATCGGTCATGGATAACGGATAAAGGAAGATATGATGCAAGAACAAAAGAATTTACACCAAACAAAGGCGTAAAAGTTGATGATAGCTATGTAGAGAATATGAAAAAAATCGTATCGAATAAAATCACCTTTTCCGATCAGATACTGGAAAATGATTACTACCGTGTACTGTTCGAAAAATAAAAAAAATTTGTAAAAGATATTGACGTATAAGAAATTTGTGCTATAATATGAGGAGTGCAAAAAAATATACCCGAGTAGTCGTATAATGCACAATATAGGGCTCGAGGGGAGGTTAGGTGTGAGACTATGTCAAATGTAATCGTAAAAGAAAACGAAACGTTAGATAGTGCCTTACGCAGATTTAAAAGAAACTGTGCAAAGGCTGGTATCCAGCAGGAGATTCGTAAAAGAGAACATTACGAGAAACCAAGCGTAAGACGTAAAAAGAAATCTGAAGCTGCTAGAAAACGTAAATTTAACTAATATGTGCAGAGTAAAGGGAGTATTACTATAATGCTCCCTTTTTATACTGAAAGTTTATACATCATTGTATCGTGCGGTGAGATAAAAGAGCATAGGTTGAAGGAGGAATAGCGATGAACAAAAAAATGGATTGGAAGAAATTCTTGCTGTATTATGTACCGGTTGCTTTGATTTTGATCGTGGTAGGAAAGGTTTTTCCGGAACTTGTAGAAAAATATACAATTCCGTATTATATTGTTCTTGTTGGATGGGCATTTTTTGCAGAACAGTTTGCAAGCAAATAGAATTGGTAGAGAAAGTCAGGGAATATGTCAGAGGTGTCATAATTCCCTGTTTTTTTATTATAATAGTAAAAAACACAAAGTGAAAATGGATTATGATGAAAAAAATCACAGCCTTTGTTCTTGGATTAATTTTATGCATAGGAATAGAACCAACGGCTATTTATGCGCGGGCTGATTCCAAGGAACAAAAAAACGGAGAAGTTAAGATTGAGGCGCCTTCTGCGATTTTGATGGAAGCATCAACAGGAAAGATTATTTATGAGAAAGATGTGGATCACAAGATGCCCCCTGCAAGCGTAACAAAGGTGATGACGATGCTCCTGATCTTTGATGCATTAGATACAGGTAAACTCAAGCTGGAAGATGAAGTGACTGTATCTGAGTATGCTTCTTCAATGGGAGGTTCACAAGTATTTTTGGAACCGGGCGAGAGTCAAACAGTAGATACTATGCTCAAGTGTATTGCTGTAGCCTCGGCAAACGATGCTTGCGTAGCAATGAGCGAGCATATAAGCGGCAGCGAAGAGGTTTTTGTAGAACAGATGAATCAACGTGCGAAAGAACTCGGAATGAAAAATACACATTTTGTGAACTGCAATGGGTTAGATGCAGAAGGGCATCTGACAACAGCCCGTGATATTGCATTGATGTCACGAGAATTACTTACAAAATATCCAAAAGTTCAGGAGTACTCTCAAATTTGGATGGAAAATATCATACATAAGACTGCAAAAGGAGAGACGGAATTCGGTCTTTCCAATACAAATAAATTAATTCGCCATTATGAATATGCAACTGGTTTGAAAACTGGGTCTACGAGCAAAGCTAAATTTTGTATATCAGCGACAGCAAGGAAAAATGATCTAGATTTAATCGCAGTAATCATGGCGGCTCCGGATTCCAAACAAAGAGTTCGAGATGCGGTTGCGCTTTTGAATTACGGGTTTGGAGTATGTAAAAAATATGTAGATGATTCAAACGACAAGTTGTCACCGGTAAAAGTAAAGGGTGGAAAGAAAACGGAAGTATATGGAGAACGAGAAGACCGATTTGTTTATGTTGATACAGAGGGAAATGATTTGAATCAGCTACACAAGAAAGTCAAGATGAAGAAAGAACTTAGAGCGCCGGTTAAGAAGGGGACAGAAATAGGAGAAATGAAATATTATCTGCATGACAAAGAGATTGGAAATGTCAAAATATTATCAAAAAAAAGAGTAGAGAAGATGGATTACGGATATGCTCTTTCCGGTGTGCTTAAAAGCTTTCTCTTGTAAAAGAGTACAAAAAATTATATAATACTATAGTTAATAATATTTGCGCGGAGGATAAAGTATTGAAGTATTTATGGATAACAATAGGATGTGTCATTGTTTTGCTTGTTTGTGAAATTATGCGAGAAATCCATACATTCCGCGTAACACAAGAGAGGATATTTTCTCCAAAGCTGTCTAAAATGATGCCGGAGATGAAGATTGCGGTTTTAAGCGATCTGCATAATTGTGAGTATGGAGAAAAGAATATAAAACTTTTAAAGGCACTTCAAGACGAGTCGCCGGATTTTATTCTTGTGGCAGGAGATATGCTTGTTGGCTTAAAAGACACATCAACAAAGATTGCAGAGGAATTTATGACACGGGCGGTTCAAATCGCTCCTGTGTTTTATGGAAATGGGAATCATGAACAGAGAATGAAAGAATGTCCCCAAGAGTATGGAGATGTGTATGAAAAGTACCGTAGCCGACTTATGGATGCGGGAGTTGGATTTTTGGAGAATGAATCTGCTGAATTTTACTGGTATGGAGAAAAAATTACGGTAACGGGATTTGAACTTCCACTACCGTATTATCGTAAATTTAAAAATCATAGTTTGACTGTCCCGGAAATAGAACAGAAGATAGGGGCGGCAGACAAAGAAGGATTTCAGATTTTGATCGCCCACAACCCGGTGTATGGAGAGGCTTATGCAAATTGGGGCGCAGATTTGACTGTATCCGGGCATTTACACGGAGGAATCATTCGTATTCCGTTTCTAGGTGGAGTTGTCACTCCGCAAGTAAAGCTATTTCCAAAATACTCAGGTGGAAAGTACCGGGTTGGAAATGGGGAACTGGTTGTCAGCAAGGGACTGGGAATGCATACGATTCCGATTCGATTGT
The DNA here is from genome assembly GCA_900550235.1 of uncultured Lachnospiraceae bacterium. Lineage (GTDB taxonomy): Bacteria > Bacillota > Clostridia > Lachnospirales > Lachnospiraceae > Faecalimonas. The sequence goes on along the minus strand of URRQ01000012.1, from coordinate 43,399 downwards.
TTAATGAAGCAGAACTGGTGATGCTCCATATAAGAGGTAGAAAGTAAAGGGAAAATACATGGGATTATCGGTAAAACTAGAAGTGTTTGAAGGACCGTTGGATCTATTACTTCATTTGATTGATAAAAATAAAGTGGATATTTATGATATTCCGATTGTGGAAATTACAAATCAGTACATGGATTATATTCATGCAATGGAAACAGAAGATCTGAATGTGATGAGCGAGTTTCTTCTAATGGCTTCGACACTTCTTGATATTAAGTGCAAAATGTTGCTTCCAAAAGAAGTGAATGAAGAAGGGGAAGAAGAGGATCCGAGACAAGAATTGGTAGAACAGCTTCTTCAATATAAGATGTACAAATACATGTCATATGAACTTCGAGACCGTCAGGTAGAAGGGGAACGGTTGATGTTCAAAGAGGCAACTATTCCGAAAGAGATCGCAGAATATGCAGAACCGGTGGATCTCGATAAATTGCTGGATGGGATTACTCTTGCAAAATTAAATGCAGTCTTTCAGGATATTTTAAGAAGACAGGATGAAAAAATTGACCCGATTCGAAGTAAATTCGGTAAAATTGAAAAAGAAGAGGTATCGTTGTCTGAGAAGATGAATGATCTGGAAGAATATGCAAGAACACATCGAAGTTTCAGCTTCCGAGATTTGCTGAAGAGGCAATGTTCTAAAACACAGGTTATCGTGACATTTCTTGCGGTACTTGAGATGATGAAGACCGGAATTATTCATATTGTACAAGAACATACATTTTCAGAGATTATGATTACGTCACTGATAGAATAGTTAAAGAGAGGATACGAAGGTGGAGATTAAAAAGCTAGAAGCGGCAATAGAAGCAATTCTTTTCACAATGGGTGATTCGGTGGAATTGGAAAAGATTGCGTCTGCCATAGAACAGGATAAGGAGACGACGAGAAAGCTGATCCGCAATATGATGACAAAATATGATGATGAAGATCGTGGTATCCGTATACTGGAGTTGGAAAATTCCTTTCAGCTTTGCACAAAACAGGAAATGTATGAGTATTTGATTCGTGCTGCAAAACAGCCGAAACGTTACGTGCTTACAGATGTGCTTTTGGAGACGTTGTCAATCATTGCTTACAAACAACCTGTTACGAAGATTGAGATTGAAAAAATACGTGGAGTCAAATCCGATCATGCGGTGAATAAATTGGTAGAATACAATTTGGTAAAGGAAGTTGGACGACTGGATGCGCCGGGAAGACCATTGCTGTTTGGTACGACAGAAGAATTTCTCCGTAGATTCAGCGTACAATCTTTAGATGATCTTCCTTCTTTTGACGCGGAAAAGTTAGAAGACTTTAAAGCGGAAGCGATGGATGAAGCACAGTTAAAGTTGGACATTTAAGTGCTAGAATAATGAACATACACATAACATGATATCAAGAGGATTCGTAAGGAGTCTTGCAGAATAGAAGATAGGAAGTGGTGTGTATGTGGAAAGGAATATGGGTTAGCTTTCTTGTGCTCTTGTGTGGAATCACAGTGAGTGCAGAAGGGGAGCCGGAACAATTATACGCCCGGTCTGCAGTCTTGATGGATGCGGATAGTGGGCGTGTTTTATTTGAAAAAGACGGATATAAGAAATATCCGATGGCAAGTACAACAAAAATCATGACCTGCATACTGGCATTAGAAGAGGGAGATATGGATGACATTGTGGTTGCGTCGGCCAACGCAGTAAAACAACCCAAAGTACATCTAGGTGCAAGGAAAGGGGAGAGGTTTCGATTTCGTGATCTTCTGTATTCTCTGATGCTAGAATCGCACAATGACAGCGCCGTTATGATTGCAGAACACCTGGAAGGAACCACGGAGAAGTTTGCAGAAAAGATGAATCAAAAAGCAATAGAGTTAGGGTGCGAGGATACCTATTTTATTACACCAAATGGACTGGATGCGACAGATGAACAAGGAGTACACTCTACGACAGCAGCGGATTTGGCAACGATTATGAGCTATTGTATTCAGAAGTCAGAAAAAAGGGAGGCGTTTCGAGAGATTACTGGAACCAAAAACTATCAATTTTCAAATGTAGACGGAACAGAGAACTATTCCTGTGTAAATCACAATGCATTTTTAAATATGATGGAAGGCGCTTTTTCGGGGAAAACAGGGTTCACCGGAGAAGCTGGATATTGTTATGTGGGAGCACTAAAAAGAGATGATCGCACATTTGTAGTAGCTTTGTTAGGGTGTGGGTGGCCAAATAATCGAACGTATAAATGGTCGGATACGAAACGATTGATGCAATATGGGTTAGAGAATTATACATATCGAACGATAAACACAGAAATATCACTTCCGTATGTGGAAGTGAAAAATGGAATCCCTGATAACGGAAAATTGTGGGATAGAGCAAAACTCAAACTTACAATAGAAAAAGAGGAGAGCTTAAGAGAGCCTGTGCTATTAAAAGAAGGAGAGGAGGTTCATGTACAGACAGACTGCAAAGCCAGTGTGCAGGCGCCTGTAGAAATAGGAGATGAAGTAGGGGAGATTTCTTTCTATTTGGACGGTAAATTGTTGAATAAATACAAGGTCATATCTGCAGAGAGAGTTGAGAAACGGACTTTGAGGTGGTGTGTTTTAAAACTGATAGAGGAATATATAGATTTATAGATTAAAATAAATCAATATACACATTAAATTCATCACTGTGTTTCTTCTTTTATATGTGATAATATGAAAAGAACAAAAAAAATCAATTTAATTGATTTATATATAGAGAAGGAGAGAGCATCATGAAGAATAGTGAAAAATATAGTATCAGTTATTTTATGCCACCAGTCGTCACTTATGATTGGGCGAAAAAAGATCATATAGAAAAACCGCCGATTTGGTGTAGCGTAGATTTGAGAGATGGAAATCAGGCGCTGATCGAGCCTATGAGTCTGGAAGAAAAACTGGAATTTTTTCAAATGCTTCTTGATGTAGGGTTTAAAGAAATTGAAGTTGGATTTCCTGCTGCATCAGAGACGGAATATCAATTTTTGCGTACATTGATTGAAAAAAATATGATTCCAGATGATGTAACGATACAAGTGTTGACACAGGCAAGAGAGCATATTATCAAGAAAACTTTTGAGGCAGTCAAAGGTGCGCCTCATGCAGTCATTCATCTGTATAATTCCACATCAGTTGCACAAAGAGAGCAGGTATTTAAAAAGACAAAAGAAGAGATTAAACAGATTGCGGTAGAAGGTGCAAAGCTTTTGAATGAGCTTGCGGCAGAAACGGATGGAAATTTCACATTTCAGTATAGTCCGGAAAGTTTTCCGGGAACAGAGGTGGATTATGCATTAGAAGTCTGCAATGCAGTATTGGATGTATGGAAACCGACAAAAGAGAAGAAAGTGATCATTAATTTGCCGACAACAGTAGAAAATGCTATGCCTCATGTGTTTGCATCGCAAGTAGAGTATATGAGTAAAAACTTGAAGGATCGAGAGCATGTAATTCTTTGTCTTCACCCTCACAATGACAGAGGATGTGGAGTCTGTGATGCAGAACTTGGAATTTTAGCAGGTGCAGACCGTATCGAGGGAACTTTGTTTGGAAATGGAGAACGTACAGGAAATGTAGATATCATTACCGTTGCCATGAATATGTTTTCTCATGGTGTTGATCCGGGACTTGAATTCTCCAATATGACAGAGATCGCAGAAAAATATGAACGATTGACAGGAATGAAAGTCAGCCAGCGTCAACCATATGCAGGAGAGCTTGTGTTTACGGCATTTTCTGGTTCTCATCAAGATGCTATCGCAAAAGGAATGAGTTTTCGAGAAGAGAAGAATTGCGAACATTGGACAGTTCCGTATCTTCTGATTGATCCAAAGGATGTAGGAAGAGAATATGATTCTGATGTCATTCGTATCAATAGCCAGTCTGGAAAAGGTGGCGTAAATTACATTTTAAAGCAGAGTTTTGGAATCAATCTTCCAGAGAAGATGAGAGAAGAAGTAGGATATCTTGTAAAAGATGTGTCAGACAAAGCGCACAAAGAACTGACGCCGGAATGGGTATATCGGATTTTCGAGGATCATTACGTACATACAAAAGATTTGTTTACAATTACCGAGTGTCATTATAAGCAGGAAGATGGAGGTATTCTTGCGGATGCCACAATCAATTATAGTGATAAGCATTATGTAGTGACAGGAACCGGTAATGGACGTTTGGATGCGGTCAGCAATGCGATCAAACAGTATTTCAATATTAGTTATGAACTTGCATTTTATGAGGAGCATGCTCTCACCAAGGGATCGTCTGCTAAGGCGGTAGCCTATGTAGGCGTAATCTGTAATGGAAAAAGTTACTGGGGAGTTGGAATTGATGCTGATATCATCAAAGCGTCTGTAGAAGCGCTTACAGTAGCCGTTAATAAGATTGAAGAAATTATCAAAAGAAGTCAACAGTTTCAAGATGAGCGAATCATTGAGATTCTGAACTATATTCAGACGAATTATCTGTCAGTTACATTAGACGATCTTTCTGAGAAGTTTTATTTAACGAAGCCGTATTTGTCAAAATATATCAAAGAAAAGACAGGGGCGACATTTGGCGAAACGGTAAAAAAAATCCGGATGAAAAAAGCAAAAGGGTTACTGAAAAATGGAACGATGACAGTAGAAAAAGTAGCGCTTGCTGTTGGATATCAAAATGTAGAACATTTTAACAGACTTTTTAAAAAAGCATACAATATGACACCGGTACAATATAGAAACCAAAGATAACAAATACGGGGATATGGAAATTTCCACATCCCCGTATTCTGTATTAGATTGCTCTTGTATATTCTTTTAACCATTCTCTTTCTTCTTCTGTAAGGTGAGGTCCGATTTTTTCATATACTTGTGCATGATAATTATTGAGCCATTCTCTTTCGAATTTTGTCATTTCGTCCGGAGCAATACCGTCAAGGTCAATTGGAGCGAAAGTGATTGTTTCGAAGTTCATGAATTGTCCAAATTCATTCTTTTCAGCCATGTGAGTGATCATTTCGTTTTCGATACGGATACCATGTGAGCCTTCAATATAAACACCAGGTTCATTGGTAAGCACCATACCTTCTTCTAATTTGTGGTGTTCATTCTTGGATTTAACAATCTGCCAACGGAAACCAGTTGGTGGTTCGTGAATGTTGGATAAGTAACCAACGCCGTGGCCTGTTCCGCATTTGAAGTCGATTCCAAGATCCCATACCGGACCTCTGGCAAGAACATCAAGGTTGAAGCCGTAGCATCCATATAGGAATTTAGCGCGGGAAAGATTCATCATAGCTCTTACAACAGCAGTAAAATGAGTTTTTAATTCATCGCTGATCGGTCCCATTACAAATGTTCTTGTAATATCTGTAGAGCCTTCGTAATAACCTCCACCTGTATCGTTTAAGAATAATCCTTCAGGAAGCACGTCCACATCTGTCTCAGGAGTCGGGGCGTAGTGCATCATAGCGGCATGATCTTTATAAGCACAGATTGGCTCAAAACTATCATGGATATATCCGTCTTGTTCTTTTCGTAAAGATTCCAGTTTTGCAGAAGCAGAAAGTTCTGTAATCTTCATTTTTCCGACATTTGTTTTCATCCAATACATGAACTTTGTAACGGCGATGCCGTCTTTGATATGAGCTTCTCGGATGTTCTTTAACTCGATCTCGTTTTTCATTGCTTTCATGAGGATTGTCGGATTCTGATGCTCTATTTTTGCAACGCCTTCCGGGATGTTGTTGTAGAGTGCATAATTCATCTTCATTGGATCGATCATTACAGATTCCCCTGCCGGAATCTCTTTGATTGCTTCATAAATATCATTGTAAGGCTTGATAGTAATATTATTTTCTGCAAGCAAAGTTTTGGCAGCTTCATTTAATTTCTTTTCATCGATGAACAGATCCATACCATCCATTGTTACAAGCACGTAAGAGAAGATGAGAGGATAAAACTCGATATCATTTCCGCGAAGGTTTGTAAGCCATGCCACATCATCCAAAGATGCAATTACATGTACCGTAGCTCTGTTATCCATCATGACTTCACGTACGTGGGAAAGCTTGCTGGCAACACTTTCACCGGCATATTTTTCTTCCAAAACAAATACAGGTTCACCGGAAATTGCCGGACGATCTTCTCCCCATACATCTCCGACTAGGTCTAAGGAATATTCAAATTGAATATTTTTTGAAGCAAGCGCTTTTTCGAGATCCTGACCTTCCTCCATGGATACAACACGACCGTCGAATGCAATCTTGCCATTTTCAGGAAGAGTAGCGGCGAGATATTCTTCCATTGTTGGAACGCCGTCTTCAAACATATGAAATAAGCGGATTCCGCTTCCGGCAATCTGTCTTTCTGCCTGTGTCCAATATCTTCCGTCAGTCCAAAGCCCTGCATCGTCTTTTCCGATCACGACTGTTCCGTAAGAACCGTCAAATCCGGAGATGAACTCCCTGCATTTGAAGTACTCACCGGCGTTTTCACTCTGATGAAAATCAGCAGTAGGAACGATGTAAGCATCAATTCCGCGTTCGGCCATTAAAGAACGAAGTTTTGCAATTCTTTCTGTTACGTTCATATAAAATAACCTCCTTATATGTATGAAATTTCTTGAATTTATTTTAGCATAATAAAAATAGAGATACAAGAATCTGCAATAAAAAACAGTCTGCAAATGCAGACTGTTTTTATGGAGCTTTAGTATTTTTATTATTCTTCTTCTGTTAACTTATTCAATGGTTTGATTAATACGAACATGATAATAGCACATACGAATGAAATAATAGTAAATGCAACCATGATGTTAAAGTCACCAAGTTTCTGAACAAGTTTCATAATCTGTCCATTTAACTGAGAAGCTACGAAAGTAGCTGCTGTCCAAACACCCATTAATAATGATAAGTATTTCTTTGGAGCAAATTTACTTACGAATGAGTTACCAAGTGGTGAGAAGCAGATCTCACCGATTGTGATAAACAATCCGAATAATGCAATCCAAATGAAGTGAGCTTTTGAAGAATCAGGAGCGCCAACACCACGAAGAATTTCCATGATCATTAATGTTGCATAGGAAATACCCAAGAATACGAATGATAATGTAACTTTGTGGAACATAGACAAGTCACCCTGTGGTCTCTTAGCGAGGATTCCCCATAATTTAGCGAATGCCAAACTCATGAAGATACAAAGAAGACCGTTCCATGTTGTTGTTAAGTGTGCTGGTGAAAGCTCAAATGAACCGATGTTTCTCATAACCTTATCTCTGATGTAGAAAGTTAAGAAGATATCCTGCTGATAGTATGCCAACCAGAAAACAACTGAGAAGAGTGATACTAATACGATAGCAGTTACTTTTTTCTTCTCTACAACTGTAAGAGGAGCAGTAGATTTTTCTTTTTTCTCGTGTTTTTCTTCTCCGATTACGTTCCCCTGTGTATCTGTAAGGAATTTGAATGGTAATTTACCCTGTCCCTGTAAGAGACCATAGCAAAGAGTAAAGAAGATACCACCAACGATAACTAAGATACCACAAAGTAAGAATACTTGTCTAAATCCTAATACTTCACCATGTTTGAACTGGTTCATATACAAAGCTGCGCAAATCATAGAACCGAAGAATGAACCAATGTTTACGAAGGAGTATTGAATGGAGAAAGCAGAGTCAAGAAGTTCTTGATCATCAAATAAACGTCCGATAATAGCTGCAAGGTTACCTTTGAAGAAAGCTGTACCAACAGTTACTACAACGATCATAGCGTATACCATAGGAATAGATGTGGATTTCCATCCGATAATGTAACCGAGTCCCATTAAGATACATCCAAGAGTTACCGCATATCTTGCACCGAACCAACGGTCACAGATCCAACCTCCAACGATTGGTGAAAGATATGTAAGTGATGTTAATAATGCCGCAATAGGAGCTGCATCAACTTCGCTGATACCAAGACCACCCTCTGCAACGGCTGCGGTTAAGTAAAGCGCCAAGAGAGGTTTTGAGCCGTAGAAAGCAAAACGCTCAAATGTGTAGGTCAAACAGCAAACCCAATATCCAATAGGATATTTATGTTTTTTAGTTGCTTCCATAATTGAAGACCTCCAATAAACTAAATTTTCTTTGTTGGATTCTTAAATAAACGAATATAGAATCCTTGATTCCTGTACAGCGTATTCTGTGAATACGGAACATCAAAATATGCAAGGCTCCAACTTGCAAAATGCATATTCAGTTTTCAAAGTACGCTTAATACGAGGTAATATTAACACAAAACGAGGAAAAGCGCAAATCCTTTTTATTTCTTTTTTTATACATTTTTAAGAAAAGGTTAAGAATTCTGTGAAATAAGAGAAAATGTTAACTATGTGAAATTAATATCATATATTTCGCTGAAAAGATTGCTATTCTGAAAAACATGAGATATAATTATACTCGGCAGAAATTGGTTTACAATTTTATTTCAATTCTATAGAAAATGGAGGGCTAGAATTATGAGCAACACAACAGAAAACCCGGCAGCAACAAGAATTGCCGCTTTGCTTGATCCGGGCAGCTTTGTTGAAATCGGTGGCGCTGTAACAGCGAGAACAACAGATTTTAACATGCAGACAAAAGAGACTCCGGCAGATGGTGTTATTACAGGATACGGTGTAATCGATGGAAACCTTGTATATGTATATAGCCAGGATGCAACCGTGCTAAATGGAGCAATCGGTGAAATGCATGCCAAGAAAATTGCGGCAATTTATGATATGGCAATGAAGATGGGAGCGCCGGTTATTGGATTGATCGACTGTGCAGGACTTCGACTTCAAGAAGCAACAGATGCGCTTCACGGATTTGGAAGTCTCTATATGAAGCAGACAATGGCATCAGGAGTGATTCCACAGATTACAGCAATTTTTGGTACATGTGGAGGAGGGCTTTCTTTAGTTCCGGCTCTTACAGACTTTACATTTATGGAAAATAAAAAAGGAAAATTATTTGTGAATTCTCCAAACGCACTCGAGGGAAATCGTGTGGAGGTATGTGATACTTCTTCCGCAGCATTTCAGAGTGAGGAAGCTGGACTTGTGGATGGAACAGGTTCAGAAGAGGAGATTCTTGAGGATATCCGTACACTTATTACATTGCTTCCGGCTAACAATGAAGACAATGATTCTTACGATGAGTGTACAGACGACTTAAATCGTACAGTGGCAGAGATTGCAGGAGCAGCGGAGGATACAGCGATTGCACTTGCAATGATTTCTGATGAGCATGTATTTTTTGAGACAAAGAAGGATTATGCAAAAGAAATGGTCACAGGATTCATCCGTCTGAATGGTATGACAGTCGGCGCAGTAGCAAACCGCTCAAAAGTATACGATGAAGAAGGAAACCTTGCGGAAGAGTTAGAAGATAAATTGACAGTCAAAGGATGTAAAAAAGCCAGAGACTTTGTAGATTTCTGTGATGCATTTAGTATTCCGGTGTTAACACTTACAAATGTGACAGGATTCCATGCGACAAAGTGTTCGGAAAGAAATATTGCAAGAGAAGCAGCGAAACTTACTTACGCTTTTGCAAATGCAACAGTTCCGAAGGTAAATGTAATCATCGGAAAAGCATACGGAAGCGCTTACATTGTAATGAACAGCAAATCCATCGGTGCAGATATGGTATATGCGTGGCCACAGGCTGAAATTGGTATGATGGATGCGAAACTTGCAGCAAAGATCATGTATGCAGATTCAGATGCAGCTACTATCCAGGAAGAGGCGGAAAAATACAAAGAGCTGCAGTCCAGTCCGTTGTCAGCAGCAAGAAGAGGATATGTGGATACAATTATTGAACCGGCCGATACAAGAAAATATGTGATTGGTGCGTTTGAGATGTTGTTTACAAAGAGGGAAGAACGCCCGTCAAAGAAACACGGAACGGTTTAGTGAGGTGAAGCAAGTTGAAGAAAAAGATAAGTGTATTACTCTGTATTTTGACGGTCGCATTTTGCTTTTCCGGATGCGGAAGTCAGAAAGAGACAGTAGAATATGAGCAAGAAGTATTGGAACAGTATGCAGAAGGAATCCTTACAAGCTTCGCAGTAATGGATGATGCTGCATTTGCACAATTTACAGAAGGATCCGATCTTCAGGTGAATTTAACAATGATGCAGACAGGACTTCCGGTAGAAAAAGAAGCGCTTGTTTCCATGATTAATGCATGGAAAGCATCCATTGATGAATGCGGAGCTTACAAAGAACATGGAGAATATACTGCGGAAGCGGATAAGAGCGGAGTGACTCTTTCTACAGAAGCAGAATACGAAGAAAGAAATGCGACGATCGTATTCCAATTTGATCAGAATCTGAATATGGAATCTATGGATGTTTCTGCTAAATATGAGTTGAGCGAGATACTGCAGAAGGCAGGACTTAACACAGTTCTTGGTATGGGAACGGTATTTGCTGTATTGATCTTCCTTGCATTTATTATTTCTCTTATGAAATATATTCCTGCGCTTTTAGGACAGAACAAAAAACAGGAAGATGCTGTGAAAGAGACAACAAAAGCTGCTCCGGCAACAGAAAATGTTGTTGTGGATGAGACAGATGATTTAGAATTAGTTGCAGTCATTACGGCGGCGATTGCAGCTTCGGAAGGAACATCAACAGATGGTTTTGTTGTGCGCTCGATCAAACGTAGAACATCAAATAAATGGATTTAGATTATTAGGAGGAAATAAAAATGAAAAGCTATACAATTACAGTAAATGGAAACGTATATGATGTGACAGTAGAAGAAAATGTAGGAGGAGCAGTAGCAACAGCGCCTAAGGCAGCACCGGTAGCAGCGCCTAAAGCAGCTCCGGCTCAGAAGAAAGCTTCTGCAGCAGCAGGAAGTATCGAAGTAAAAGCTGGTGCAGCAGGTAAAGTATTCAAATTAGAAGCAAGCGTTGGACAGAAAGTGGCAAAAGGAGATCCTGTGATCATCATCGAAGCGATGAAGATGGAAATTCCTGTCGTTGCTCCGGAAGACGGAACAGTTGCCAGCATTGATGTAGCAGTAGGTGATGCTGTAGAAGCAGGAGCAGTAATGGCTACATTAAACTAGAACGTTTGGAGGTTTTAAAATGGAATACATTACAAGTACATTAGGGAACCTCATGGATCAGACCGCGTTTTTTAACTTAACATGGGGGAACTATGTAATGATCGCGGTGGCATGTGTGTTTCTGTATCTGGCTATCCGGAAAGGTTTCGAACCGCTTCTTTTGGTTCCGATCGCTTTCGGTATGCTTTTGGTAAATATCTATCCGGATATTATGCTGGCGATAGAAGATTCAGAAAATGGGGTTGGAGGACTTCTTCATTATTTCTATCTTTTAGATGAGTGGGCGATTCTTCCGTCCTTGATCTTCATGGGTGTCGGCGCAATGACAGACTTCGGACCGTTGATCGCCAATCCGAAGAGCTTTCTTCTCGGAGCGGCAGCGCAGTTTGGTATCTTCGCGGCTTATCTCGGCGCTATGGCTATGGGATTCTCAGATAAAGCGGCGGCTGCAATTTCCATTATTGGTGGTGCAGACGGACCGACGTCGATCTTCCTTGCCGGTAAGCTGCAGCAGACAGCGATCTTAGGCCCGATCGCAGTAGCGGCATATTCTTATATGTCACTCGTTCCGATCATTCAGCCTCCGATCATGAAGCTTCTGACAACAGAAGAAGAACGTAAGATTAAGATGGAACAGTTAAGACCTGTTTCGCAGTTAGAGAAGATTCTCTTCCCGATCATCATTACAATTGTAGTTTCTTTGATCTTGCCTACAACAGCTCCGCTCGTTGGTATGTTGATGTTAGGTAACTTATTCAAAGAGTGTGGCGTAGTAAGACAGTTGACAGAGACAGCGTCCAATGCGCTCATGTATATCGTTGTTATTTTACTTGGTACTTCTGTTGGAGCCACAACAAGCGCCGAAGCATTCTTGAATATGGATACGATTAAAATTGTTGTATTAGGTTTGATCGCATTTGCGTTTGGTACAGCGGCAGGTGTTCTGTTCGGTAAATTGATGTGTAAAGTAACAGGAGGTAAAGTAAATCCTCTGATTGGTTCGGCGGGAGTATCCGCAGTACCAATGGCTGCCAGAGTTTCTCAGAAGGTAGGAGCAGAAGCAGACCCAACGAACTTCTTATTGATGCATGCAATGGGACCAAATGTTGCAGGTGTTATCGGTACAGCAGTTGCAGCCGGTACATTTATGGCAATTTTTGGCGTGAAATAAAGATGGAGGAGAATGAAAAATGGAGAAAAAACCAATTAAAATTACGGAAACCGTGTTACGTGATGCCCATCAGTCATTGATCGCTACACGTATGACAACAGAACAGATGCTTCCAATCGTAGATAAGATGGACAAAGTAGGATATCACTCTGTAGAATGTTGGGGAGGAGCTACATTTGACGCATCTCTTCGTTTCTTAAAAGAAGATCCATGGGAAAGACTTCGTAAATTCCGTGATGGATTTAAAAATACAAAATTACAGATGTTGTTCCGTGGACAGAATATCCTTGGATATCGTCCATATGCAGATGATGTAGTAGAGTACTTTGTACAGAAATCAGTTGCAAACGGAATCGATATCATTCGTATTTTTGACTGTTTGAACGATATTCGTAATCTTCAGACAGCAGTAAAGGCTGCTGTGAAAGAAAAAGCAGATGCACAGGTTGCATTATCCTATACATTAGGAGATGCTTATACATTGGATTATTGGATGGATATTGCAAAGAAGATTGAAGATATGGGCGCTACATCGATCTGTATCAAAGATATGGCAGGACTTTTAGTGCCATATAAAGCAACAGAGCTTGTAGAAGCAATGAAGGGAGCGACAAAACTTCCAATCCAGCTTCATACACATTACACATCCGGCGTGGCTTCCATGACATACTTAAAAGCAGTAGAGGCAGGCGTAGATGTGATCGATACTGCAATGTCTCCATTTGCTATGGGAACATCACAGCCAGCTACAGAAGTTATGGTTGAGACATTCAAAGGAACACCATATGATACAGGTTTGGATCAGAAGCTTCTTGCTGAGATTGCGGATTACTTTAGACCAATCCGTGACGAGGCATTGGAATCAGGTCTTTTGAATCCAAAGAACCTTGGTGTAAATATCAAAACATTATTATATCAGGTTCCGGGAGGAATGTTATCGAACTTAACTTCTCAGTTAAAAGAACAAGGTGCAGAAGACAAATTCTACGATGTATTGGAAGAGGTTCCAAGAGTGCGTAAAGACCTTGGTGAACCACCTCTTGTTACTCCGTCTTCTCAGATCGTGGGAACACAGGCTGTATTCAACGTCCTTATGGGAGAACGTTATAAGATGGCAACAAAAGAGACAAAAGATGTATTGAGTGGAAAATACGGTGCGACTGTAAAACCATTCAATGAAGATGTGAAGAAAAAAGTTCTTGGAGACAATCCAGAGATCATCACATGCCGTCCGGCTGACTTGATTCCGGATGAGTTGGATACTTTAAGAGGTGAAATGGCTCAGTGGTCACAGCAGGAAGAAGACGTACTTTCTTATGCGTTATTCCCTCAAGTTGCTACAGACTTCTTTAAATACAGAGAAGCACAGCAGACAAAAGTGGATCAGAAAGTTGCCGACACAGAGAACGGAAGCTATCCGGTATAGTATAATAAAAAAGAAGTAAATAAAGAGAGTGGTTGTTTGACGGATAGTCTGAAGAACGATCACTCTTTTTTCTGTCATATTTTGGAAGTAAGTATTCTTTTGAAAGAGTACTTTCTTTTAAGGAAGAAGTTGTGTATAATAAAACATTAGGAAGCAGGATATGACGGAGGGAACCATGAATAGCAACATGACAAATGAATTATTAAGTCAGATCAAGGAGCGGTATGCCAAGATGAGCAAAGGACAAAAGCTCCTTGCAGATTATATTATGGAAAACTATGACAAAGCAGTATTTCTTACAGCATCCAGGTTGGGAAAGACAGTGGGTGTGAGCGAATCAACGGTCGTTCGATTTGCAACACAGTTGGGATATGAAGGATATCCGGAATTCCAGGAAGCTTTGGAAGAACTTGTGAGAAATAAATTGAACTCCATCCAACGTATGGAAGTGGCATATGGAAGAATCAGCCAGTCAGAAATATTGGAAACAGTGCTGCAATCGGATGCGGATAAGATTAAAATGACACTTGCTGATATTGACAAGGATAGTTTTGATCAGGCTGTGGAGATGATGCTCCATGCAAAAAGGATTTATATTGTAGGAATTAGAAGTTGTGCACCATTAGCCAGTTTTTTGAGTTACTATTTGAATCTGATTTTTGAAAATGTAACCCTTGTGAATACCAATAGTTCCAGCGAGATGTTTGAACAAATGATACGTGTAGGGGAAGGAGATGTGGCGATCGGAATCAGTTTTCCAAGATATTCCGTTCGTACGCTTAAGGCTTTGGAATTTGCAAACAAGAGAAAGGCGCAGGTCATTACGCTGACAGACAGTAGTCACGCCCCGATTACAGCATATTCTTCTTGTAATCTGATTGCAAGAAGCGACATGGCATCGATCGTAGATTCTCTTGTAGCTCCGTTAAGTGTAATCAACGCGCTTGTGGTTGCTTTGTGTATGAAAAAACGAGACGACATTACGAATATGCTGGGAACATTAGAAGCAATTTGGGACGAATATCAGGTATATAATAAAGATGAACAGAATCTGATGCCCAATAGAAAAGAGGAAAAATAGATGAGCAAAGTACTTGTGATCGGTGGAGGAGCTGCCGGAATGTTTGCGGCAATTTTTGCGGCAAGAAATGGAAATGAAGTGCATGTATTGGAGAAGAACGAGAAACTTGGGAAGAAACTGTTCATTACAGGAAAAGGACGATGTAATATCACAAATGCAAGCGATATGGATACATTGTTTGAATCTGTTGTAACGAATTCGAAGTTTTTGTATAGCAGTTTTTATGGATATACGAACCAGGATGTAATGAATTTTTTTAAAGAGCTTGGATTAAAAATCAAAGTAGAGCGTGGAGAACGCGTGTTCCCGGAATCCAATCATTCTTCTGATGTGATTGCGGCTCTCTCAAAAGAAATGCGAAGATTGGGTGTGGAAATATCGCTCCATACAGAGGTGAAAGAGATTTTAATGAATGCGGATGGTGTGACCGGAGTACTGCTTTCCGATGGAACAACGCTGGATGGAGATGCATGTATTGTAGCTACTGGCGGATATTCATATCGGACGACGGGATCTACCGGAGATGGTTATCGTTTTGCAAAAGAAGCAGGACATCGAGTGACAGATATTTTGCCGGCTCTTGTACCGCTTACTGTGCAGGAATCATATGTGAAAGATCTGCAAGGCTTATCGCTTCGTAACGTGGAAGCAACGATTCTGGATGGTAAAAAGGAAGTATATCGAGATTTTGGTGAAATGTTGTTCACGCACTATGGAGTAAGCGGTCCATTGATGTTAAGTGCAAGTTCTTATTTGACAAAAAAACTGCGCAATAAAACGATGCGACTTGTCATTGATTTGAAACCTGCGTTGACAAATGAACAGTTAGACGCCAGGGTGCTGCGAGATTTTGAAGAGAACAAAAATAAGCAGTTTAAGAATGCAATCGGAAAATTGTTCCCGGCAAAGTTGATTCCTGTGATGTTATCTCTGAGCGGGATTGATCCGGAGAAAAAGGTAAACGAGATTTCAAAAGAAGAGAGACAAGGATTTGTACATTTAATAAAGCACTTTGAGATGACGATTACCGGTACGAGAGATTTCAATGAGGCGATCATTACACAAGGCGGCGTTCATACAAAGGAAATCAATCCTTCTACCATGGAATCCAAACTCGTGCCAGGACTGTATTTTGTGGGAGAAGTGTTGGATTTGGATGCGTTGACCGGAGGATTTAACTTACAGATTGCATGGTCAACCGGATATGCGGCAGGAAGTTCGATTTGGTAAAACAGATCATATGAAAAGGATAGAATGAATCAGGAGGAAATAATATGGGATATAATATTGCGATAGATGGGCCTGCAGGAGCAGGGAAAAGTACCATTGCAAAATTGGTGGCAAAAGAGTTGGGGTATATCTATGTAGATACCGGTGCGATGTATCGTGGAATGGCAATTTACTTTTTGGAGCAGAAGATTGCTCCGGAAGATACGAAGAGAATTGCTGAAGCCAGCAAAGATGCCTCTGTATCAATTGGTTATGAAAACGGTGTGCAGCAAATCTACTTGAACGGGAAAAATGTGACGGGTATGCTTCGTGAAGAAGCGGTAGGAAATATGGCGTCAAGAAGTTCTGCTGTTCCTGCAGTTCGTGAACAACTTCTGTCTTTGCAGAGAGAACTGGCAGAAAAAGAAGATGTTGTGATGGATGGAAGAGATATTGGAACGAACATCCTTCCAAATGCGGAAACGAAGATATATCTGACAGCCAGTGTTGAGACAAGAGCAAAGAGAAGATATTTGGAATTGCAGGAAAAAGGAACCGATTGCAATTTGGAAGAGATTGCAAAAGACATCGAAGAGAGAGACTATCGTGATATGCATCGTGAGATCGCGCCGCTTCGACAAGCAGAGGATGCGGTTCTTGTGGATTCCTCCGATATGACAATTGATGAAGTTGTTGAAGCGATTTTAGCAAACTGTAAATCCGTATAAAGGAGATTTGACATGGATGTAAAATTAGCGAAAACTGCCGGATTTTGTTTCGGAGTAAAACGTGCAGTCGACACAGTATATGAACAGGTTGAAGCGCAAACTGATAAAACGATCTATACATATGGACCGATCATACATAATGAAGAAGTGATCAAAGATATGCAAAAGAGAGGAGTACATGTTCTTCGAACGGAGGAAGAACTGGATGCGGTGACCGAAGGAGTTGTCATTATTCGTTCTCATGGAGTACCAAAGCGGATTTATGATAAACTGGAACGTAAGGGTCTTTTTTGCGTAGATGCTACTTGCCCGTTTGTGAAAAAAATACACAATATCGTGAAAAAAGAAAGCGAACTGGGAAAGCAGATTGTTATTATAGGGAATGGAGAACATCCGGAAGTTGCAGGAATTCGAGGATGGGCTGTTACGCCTGTAACGATCCTGCAAAATGCCGCTGAAGCGATAGAGTTTGAAGCAGAATCAGACGCAAAAATATGTGTGGTGTCCCAAACGACATTTAATTACAAGAAATTTGAAGAAATAGTTGAAATTCTTTCAAAAAAGCGATATGATATAAGTGTTTTAAATACGATTTGCAATGCTACAAGTGAGCGACAGACTGAAGCCGCTGGTATTGCAAAGAGTGTTGATGCTATGATCGTCATTGGAGACAAGCATAGTTCCAATACTCAGAAATTATTTGAAATATGCGCAAGCGCATGTGAGAATACGTACTATATTCAGACACTTGACGATTTGGATTCGAATCAATTGTTGTCAGCAAAAACGGTAGGTATTACAGCAGGGGCGTCAACGCCGAATAATATAATTGAGGAGGTTCAAAATTATGTCAGAATTAACTTTTGAACAAATGTTAGAAGAGTCTTTAAAGACAATACATAACGGAGAGGTTGTAGAAGGTACGGTTATCGATGTGAAACCGGATGAGATTATCCTTAATATCGGTTACAAAGCTGACGGTATTATTCCCAGAAGTGAATACACAAACGAACCAAATGCTGATCTTACAACAATGGTATCAGTTGGCGATACTATGACAGTAAAAGTATTGAAAGTAAATGACGGAGAAGGTCAGGTGTTGTTAACATATAAGAGATTAGCAGCAGAAAAAGGTAATGAAAGATTAAAAGAAGCTTTTGAGAACAAAGAAGTATTAAAAGCTACAGTAACACAGATTTTAGGTGGAGGATTAAGTGTTGTTGTTGACGAAGCAAGAGTATTTATTCCTGCAAGCCTTGTATCTGATACATATGAGAAAGATCTTTCCAAATATCAGGGACAGGAGATTGAATTTGTAATCAGCGAATTCAACCCAAGAAGAAACCGCGTAATCGGTGACAGAAGACAACTTCTTGTTGCTGAGAAAGCAGCTTTACAGAAAGAATTATTTGAAAAATTAAAAGTGGGAGATGTTGTAGAAGGAACTGTTAAAAATGTGACAGATTTCGGTGCGTTTATCGATCTTGGCGGAGTAGATGGTTTGTTACATATCTCTGAAATGTCATGGGGAAGAGTAGAAAACCCTAAGAAAGTATTCCATGTTGGAGAAACAGTAAAAGTTCTTGTAAAAGATATCAATGATACAAAAGTTGCATTAAGCTTAAAATTCCCTGAGACAAATCCTTGGGCTAACGCAGAAGAAAAATATGCAGTTGGAACAGAAGTAACAGGAAAAGTTGCCAGAATGACAGACTTTGGTGCATTTGTTGAACTTGCAGCCGGTGTAGATGCATTACTTCATGTATCACAGATTTCCAGAACTCATGTTGAGAAACCTTCTGATGCGTTAAAAGTTGGACAGGAAATCACAGCAAAAGTTGTTGATCTTAATGTAGAAGAGAAGAAAATCAGCTTAAGCATGAAAGTTCTTGAGGCAGAAACTCCAGCAGAAGTTGAAAAATCTGTAGAAGAATAAGAAGTATATTAAAAATAGAGGCGATGAGCCTCTATTTTTTTGTGAAAAAAATGCCATAAATGTGTTAAAAAAACATCAAGCTGTACGCTAAAATGTACAAAAAATAATGCATGTTTTGTAGAAAAGTAGAACGAATTCTAGTATGATATATAAGGTAGGAAATATATAAAAAATATATAGAAAATTATCATAAAGAAAGGAAGAGAAGAAGAGAAATGGGACTTCTAACATTTAAAGGTGGTATTCATCCAAACGACGGGAAAAAACTTTCAAAGGATAGCCCAATCAAACCTCTTTTGCCGGGAGAAGAACTTGTATTTCCTCTTTCCCAGCATATAGGAGCTCCAGCAAGTCCGATTGTAGAACCGGATGAGTATGTTTTGAGGGGACAAAAAATTGCAGAAGCAGGAGGCTTCGTATCTGCTCCAATTTATTCTTCTGTGTCAGGTACAGTAAAAAGTATTGAAATGAGATTCAATCCAACAGGATCAAAAGTACGTTCTATTATTATTGAAAACGATGGATTGTACAAAGAAGCAGAGTATGAAGAAGTAAAACCTTTGGACGAGATGACAAAGGAGGAGATTAAGAAGCGTATCAGCGATGCCGGAATCGTAGGTATGGGTGGAGCCGGATTCCCAACACATGTGAAATTATCTCCAAAGGAACCGGAGAAGATTGATTATATTATCGCAAACTGTGCAGAATGCGAACCATACATTACTGCGGATTATAGAAGAATGTTGGAACATACAGAGGAATTGGTCAGCGGTATGCGTGTAGTGCTTTCTCTTTTTGACCAGGCAAAAGGGATTTTTGCAGTAGAGGACAATAAGCCGGATTGTATCGAGAAATTGAGAAAACTTACAGAAAATGAACCACGCATGGAAGTAAAAGCTTTAAAAACAAAGTATCCACAAGGTGCGGAACGTCAGTTGATCTATGCAACGACAAAGAGAGCAATCAATTCTACGATGCTTCCTGCAGATGCAGGCTGTATTGTTGATAATGTGGAGACTATGATCGCGATTCACACAGCAGTTGTAGAAGGAAAGCCTGTCATTGAAAGAGTCGTTACTGTAAGTGGAGATGCAGTAGCAAATCCGGGGAACTTCAAAGTTCCATTTGGAACGAATCATCATGTATTGATTGAAGCTGCCGGAGGATTTAAAACAGCACCGGAAAAAGTGATTTCCGGAGGTCCGATGATGGGATTTGCCATGTTTACATTAGATGCACCGATTACAAAGACGTCGTCATCTATTCTTGGATTTACAAAAGATGAAGTAGCTGCCTGTGCGCCATCTGCATGTATCAATTGTGGAAGATGTGTAGATGCCTGTCCAAGCCGCCTGATTCCTTCGAGACTTGCAGATCTTGCAGAACATCATGATGAAGAAGGATTTAAGAAGATGGAAGGATTGGAATGTGTGGAATGTGGATCATGCAGCTATGTATGTCCGGCAAAACGTCAGTTAAAGCAATCCATCGGAGTAATGAGAAAGATTGCATTATCACATAGAAAGAAATAAAGGATGAGGTGACAAAAGTGAACGAAAACTACAATGTATCGTCTTCCCCACATATACGTTCCAAAGCAACAACAAGTAATATTATGTTATATGTTTTGATTGCGTTGCTTCCTGCTACAGGATTTGGAATCTATAATTTTGGGATGCAGGCGCTGATGGTGGTTGTTGTAACAACAGCTTCCGCAGTGCTGACAGAATGGATTTATGAGAAACTTATGGGCAAAAAAGTTACAATTGGTGATTACAGCGCCGCTGTGACAGGACTTTTGCTTGCATTGAACTTACCGCCTACCGCACCATGGTGGATGTGCGTGTTAGGAAGTGTGTTTGCGATTTTGATCGTAAAACAGTTATTTGGTGGACTTGGCCAGAACTTTATGAACCCTGCTCTTGGTGCAAGATGTTTTCTTTTGATTTCTTTTACAGGAAGAATGACAACATTCGTATACCAGGATGCTGTGGTAAGTCCAACACCTCTTGCAGCTTTGAAAGCAGGAGAGAGTGTGAATGCTTGGGATATGTTAATTGGTAATATTGCCGGAACAATTGGAGAAACATCTATGATTGCGATTGTGATCGGCGCCATGTTTCTTATATTGATGGGAGTGATCGATCTTCGTATTCCGGGTACATATCTTGTAACATTTGTGATTTTTATCACAATTTTTGGAGGACACGGATTTGATACAGAGTATATTATTGCTCACCTTGGTGGAGGTGGTCTTATGCTTGGAGCATGGTTCATGGCAACAGATTATGTAACCTCTCCGATCACAAAGACAGGGCAGATAGTATATGGAATGTGTCTTGGAATTTTGACAGGGTTATTCAGATTGTTTGGAGGATCTGCAGAAGGAGTTTCTTATGCAATCATCTTCAGTAACCTTCTTGTACCGTTGATTGAAAAAATGACTCTTCCAAAACCATTTGGCAAAGGAGGCGAGCGATAATGAATAAAATTGTAAAAAACGCTGCGATTCTTACAGCCATAACATTGGTATCGGGAATGCTTCTTGGTCTTGTCTATGAAGTAACAAAAGAGCCGATTCGTGTATCTCAGGAAAGTGCAAAACAGGAAGCTTATAAAAAAGTATTGCCGGAAGCAGCAGAATTTCAAGATGAAGAATCTTTTGACGAAGCGAAAGCAGAAGAAGCATTGCAATCAGCAGGAGTTTCCGGCTGTTATGTAAAAAGCTCAGCTACTGCTCTTGACAATAACGGAGAGCAAGTGGGATATGTTGTTACTACCGCATCAAAAGAAGGATATGGCGGTGAAATTGAACTTTCAGTTGGAATTTTGAGTGATGGTACAGTATCTGGCATCGAAATTTTATCGATTAGTGAAACAGCCGGACTTGGTATGAATGCAACAGAACCAACATTTAAAAAACAGTTTAGCAACGTACAGACAGAAAAATTTGTTGTGAAAAAAGATGATCCATCTGGAAATGTAGATGCTTTAAGTGGAGCGACAATTACATCCAGAGCGGTTACAAGTGCGGTAAATGCCGGGCTTGCATATTATCAAAATGTGTTAGGAGGTAGTGTGAATGAATAAATGTGCAGAAAGACTTTTTAATGGTCTTGTAAAAGAGAACCCTACCTTTGTCCTTATGCTTGGTATGTGTCCGACTTTGGCGGTTACAACGTCTGCAATGAATGGTGTAGGAATGGGACTTACAACTACAGTCGTACTTGTTATGTCCAATATGTTAATTTCCATGTTGAGAAAGATAATTCCGGATTCTGTCAGAATGCCCGCCTTTATCGTAGTTGTTGCATCATTTGTAACGATTGTACAATTTTTATTAGAAGGATTCCTTCCAAGTTTGTATGATTCTTTGGGACTTTATATTCCGCTTATCGTTGTAAACTGTATCATTCTTGGAAGAGCAGAAAGTTATGCGTCCAAGAATCCGGTATTACCATCTATCTTTGACGGAATTGGTATGGGACTTGGATTTACAGTAGGACTTACATCTATTGGTATTGTTCGTGAAGTGATCGGAGCAGGCGAGATCTTTGGAATGCGTGTAATGCCGGCTTCTTATGAACCGGTTACAATCTTTATTCTTGCACCGGGTGCATTTCTTGTACTTGCATTCCTTGTTGCGATTCAGAATAAAGTAAAAGCCAATATGGCGAAAAAAGGAAATGAAGCAAAACCAGCTCCTGCAGGATGCGGAGAAGGTTGTGCAAGTTGTGGAAATACAGCATGTAGCGGAAAAGTATTTCCAACAGGAAATGAAGAGAAATAGGAGGGACGAAGATGAAGGAATTATTCATTATTGCAGTTGGTTCTGCACTTGTAAATAACGTTGTACTTAGTCAGTTCTTAGGAATCTGTCCGTTCCTCGGTGTTTCTAAAAAAGTAGAGACAGCAGCCGGTATGGGTGGAGCAGTTGTTTTCGTAATTACGATATCTTCCTTTGTTACTGGACTGATCTATAAGTTTATATTAGCTCCGTTACATTTTGAATATTTACAGACGATTGTATTTATTCTTGTTATTGCAGCGCTTGTTCAGTTTGTCGAGATGTTCTTAAAGAAAGCGATGCCGCCATTATACAATGCGCTTGGTGTATATCTTCCATTGATTACAACAAACTGTGCAGTACTTGGTGTGGCGCTTACAAACGTGCAAAAAGAATACAATCTTTTACAGAGTGTGATCAATGGAGCAGGAACGGCGCTTGGATTTACGATTGCCATTGTAATTATGGCAGGAATTCGTGAGAAGACAGAATATAATGATGTACCGGCATGTTTCAAAGGTACTCCGATCGTATTGATTTCTGCAGCATTGATGGCGATCGCATTCTTTGGATTCTCAGGATTGATTTAGGAGGCAGAGGAATATGAGTGTAACAGGGATTATAATGGCAGCCTGCATTGTAGGTGGTACAGGATTATTTATCGGAGCCTTTCTTGGAATTGCGGGCAAAAAATTTGCGGTAGAAGTAGATGAAAGGGAAGAAGCGATTACTGGCGTTCTTCCGGGAAATAATTGCGGTGGTTGCGGCTATGCAGGTTGTTCCGGTCTTGCTGCGGCTATTGTAAAAGGCGAAGCAGAAGTTAGCGGTTGTCCGGTTGGCGGAGCTCCGGTAGCAGAGAAAATCGCAGCGATCATGGGACAGGAAGCAGGAGACTCTGTCCGTATGACGGCGTTTGTAAAATGTGCAGGAACTTGTGAAAAGACAAGTCAAAATTATAACTATACAGGAATTGAAGACTGTACAATGGTTAATATGGTTCAAAACGGAGGACCGAAATCATGTAATTACGGTTGTCTAGGATACGGTACTTGTGTCAAGGCTTGTCCGTTCGATGCAATTCATATTGTAGACGGGGTGGCAGTGGTAGATAAAGAGGCGTGTAAAGCGTGTGGAAAATGTGTAGCTGCTTGTCCGAAGAAATTAATTGAGCTTGTACCATATGAGCAAAAAACATTGGTACAATGTAATTCAAAAGATAAAGGAAAAAAAGTGACATTTGCTTGTAAAGCAGGTTGTATTGGATGTAGAATGTGCGAAAGAGTCTGCGGAAACGACGCAATTATTTTCGAGGATAATCTTGCGCGGATCGATCTTTCAAAATGTACAGATTGCGGTGCATGTGCTTTAAAATGTCCGAAAAAGATTATTACTACATGTTAAAGAAAGCATTTCAATTGTTGTGGCTGGATATCAAAAGATTACGTTATGGGATCGTAGCTGCAATATGTTATTGGATTGTTATTCGCTTTGTTTTTCATAATGGCTGTCCATTTGTAGTTTTAACAGGGTTTCCTTGCCCGGCATGTGGTCTTACAAGAGCGTCTCTTCACCTTGTGAAGGGAGAATGGACAGCTGCGTTAAAGATGAATGCAGCAATTTATCCAATTGTTTTATTGAGTGTAATTGCTGTGATTCGTAGATATTTTATGCAGAAATCAGTAAAATGTCTTTTGAAATATGTGATTGTTTTGCTTGTTTTGATGTTAGTATATTACGCATATCGGATGGTTGCTTTCTTTCCTGTAGAACCGCCGATGACATATTATTATAACAATTTACTTCGTTTTATTGTGAAATATCTGGAAATATGATACAATGAGACAAAATTTAGAGAGAGGGCAATATTATGGAGGAGAATTATAATAACGAACAGCAGAATACATACGAGTATAATACAGATTATAATTATACGCCGTCACAGAATTATGATTCGCAGGACAATCATGTAATGAGCGTTGGACAATGGTTGCTTGTGATTTTGGCAACGATGATTCCTTGTGTAGGAGTGGTTTTATATCTTGTATGGGCGTTTAACAACGGTGGAAATCCAAACCGTAAGAACTATTGTCGCGCGTGGTTGATTTATTTTGTGATTCAGGCTGTTTTAGGCTTGATCATCGGAGCTGTCTTATCAGCATCTTTAATGCCGGCTATTATGAATAGTTATTATTAAAATGTAGGAAAATGAAGGATATCATCGGAGGATGGTATCCTTTTTTAATAAGGAATTTCACAATCGAACACTTGGTTGCATTCTTGCATTTGATGTGCTAAAATATGCGGTAGAGGTAAATTATGAAGAAAAAAGATTATATTGTTATTGTGGGAGTTTTAGCTATAGCAGTAATATTATGGATAGCATTTGGACAATTATGGAAATCAGATGGCTCCATTGTTGAAGTGACTGTAGATGGAGAAGTAATAGGAACTTATCAATTGAATCAAGATCAAACGGTTCAGATTCAAGATACAAATATTTTGGTGATAAAAAATGGAAAAGCAGATATGACAGAAGCAGATTGTCCTGATAAATTGTGTGTAAACCAAAAGGCAATCTCAAAAGATGGAGAGACGATCGTCTGTCTTCCGAACAAAGTAATCGTTACGATTTTGGGAGAACAGAAATCGGCAGAAGATGCTGTAGTTAAGTAGGAGGAGAAGATGAAAATACGGGCAGTACAGTTTGGAGTGTTTACTGCACTTGCATTACTTTTTAGCTATATAGAATCTTTGATTCCGTTTCATATCGGAATACCGGGAGTGAAACTGGGCTTGGCAAATCTGATCATTGTGATTGCCCTTTATAAGACAGATTACAAGCGGGCATATTTACTTTCTGTTACAAGGGTGATTTTGGCGGGATTTCTATTCGGAAATATGTTTAGTATTTTATATAGTTTGGCCGGAGGGATTCTCAGTCTGAGCATGATGATATTTGCAAAACGTAAAGAAGGACTTAGTGTGATCGGAGTAAGTGTTGTAGGCGGTGTTTTTCACAATATTGGTCAAATACTGATGGCAATATTAGTGACAGAGAGTTGGAAATTACTCTATTACCTTCCGGCTTTATTAGTATTTGGAGTGATTACAGGTGTTGTCATAGGAGTCATTTCGCAAGAGATGTTAAAACGACTTGTGGGCATACACTTTTAAAAAAGGAGAATAAGATGATTTCATATATCAGAGGAGAACTTGTATCAATTGAAGAGGACAAGGCAATTGTAGACGTGGGCGGAGTTGGCTATGGAATCTATATGCCGGGTCAGTCTATGGGACGTCTTCCTGCAATCGGTTCAGAAGTTCGTATTCATACATATTTGAATGTACGGGAAGATGCCATGCAGTTATTTGGATTTTTGACAAAAGATGATCTTAAGATTTTCAAATTAGTCATCGGAGTGAGTGGGATTGGTCCGAAAGGTGGATTAAGTATTTTGTCAAAGCTATCATCAGATGATCTTCGATTTGCAGTATTATCCGGTGATGCAAAAGCAATTAGTTCAGCTCCGGGAATTGGGAAAAAGACTGCAGAGAAACTGATCATTGAATTGAAAGATAAATTAAGCATGGATGATGTGATCTATTCGGAAAATAAAGAAGAGGTTGTTGCTCCGGCAGGAGGAATTTCCGGAATACAGACGGATGCTGTACAGGCTTTGACAGCATTAGGATATGGAAGTACCGAAGCTTTGCGCGCAGTAAAGCAAGTAGAAATTACGGAAGAGACAGACGTAGAAGATGTATTGAAGCAAGCATTAAAATATATGATGTTTTAAAGAAAGTGTATCGAGATAGAGGTTGGATATGGGAAAAAGAATTATCACGACAGAGAGTTTAGAAGAAGATAAGAAGATTGAAAACCATCTGCGTCCGCAGATGTTGGAAGATTATATCGGACAGGCAAAAGCGAAAGAAATGCTTCGAATCTATATCCAGGCAGCAAAAGAACGTGGAGAAGCGTTGGATCATGTGCTGTTCTATGGACCTCCGGGACTTGGTAAGACAACATTAGCAGGCATTATTGCAAATGAAATGCATGTAAATATTAAGATTACATCCGGTCCGGCGATTGAAAAGCCGGGAGAGATGGCGGCAATTTTAAATAATCTTCAAGAGGGAGACGTACTGTTTGTCGATGAGATCCATAGATTGAATCGTCAAGTAGAAGAAATCTTGTATCCTGCTATGGAAGATTTTGCGATTGATATTATGATTGGAAAAGGTTCAAGCGCAAGATCAATTCGCTTGGATCTTCCAAAGTTTACGTTAGTTGGTGCAACTACTAGAGCAGGAATGCTAAGCGCTCCTCTTAGAGATCGATTTGGAGTAGTCCACCATTTGGAATTTTATACGGAAGAAGAGTTACAGACAATCATTGTTCGTTCTGCACAAGTGCTTGGAGTTGAGATTGACGAAAAAGGTGCGCTAGAGATGGCAAGACGTTCCAGAGGAACTCCAAGACTTGCGAATCGCTTATTGAAAAGAGTACGTGACTTTGCACAAGTAAAATATGATGGGATCATCACAAAAAAGGTTGCAAATTATGCATTGGATCTTTTAGAAGTCGACAAATTCGGTTTGGATCAGATTGACCGAAATATTCTTCTTACGATGATTCAAAAGTTCCAAGGTGGTCCGGTAGGACTTGATACTCTTGCGGCTTCTATCGGAGAAGATTCAGGCACGATTGAAGATGTCTATGAACCATATTTGCTGAAAAATGGATTCCTTCAACGCACCCCGCGAGGAAGAGTGGTGACAGATAAAGCTTATGCACATCTTGGAATTTGTAAGGAAAATGTCTAAAATAGTTGGATTTTCGACAGTTTTAGTTTATAATGGGAGAGAGTAAAAGAACGGAAATAAGGAGGTGTCCTCTATGGCATCGTCAAGAAATAATACAGAAGTATTGATTGGGGGAAAAGTTTTTACCCTAAGTGGATTTGAAAGTGAAGAATATTTACAGAAGATTTCCTCTTATTTGAATCATAAGATTGAAGAGTGTTCGAATACAGAAGGGTATAAAAAACAAAGTGCAGAGACAAGAAGCATCTTACTTGCACTAAATATTGCAGATGACTATTTTAAGGCGAAGAGACTCGCTACTACATCGGAAGCAGATGTGGAAGCAAAAGATAAAGAAATGTACGATTTGAAACATGAATTGATTTCTGTACAGCTTCGTTTGGAAAATGCTGAAAAAGAAGCAGACAGTCTGAAAGAAGAGAATAACGAATTACAAAAGCAGATTGTAAAACTTGAAACAGAATTAAAGAATCGTAAAAAATCATAGAAGACTGTCTTGCGACAGTCTTTTTTAAGGAGAAATATGAGAAAAAAAGTAGAAATCTTGGCTCCGGCAGGTTCTTATGAGAGCTTGAAAGCTGCTGTTGCAGCGGGAGCAGATGCAGTTTATATCGGTGGAAGTAGGTTTGGAGCGAGAGCATTTGCAGATAATTTAGAGGAAGCATCACTTTTGGAAGCCATTGATTATGTGCATTTACATGGTAAACAAATTTATCTTACCGTGAATACGTTGTTAAAAGAGCGGGAGATGGAACAAGAATTGTATGAGTATCTTCTTCCGTATTATCGTCAAGGATTAGATGCGGTTATTGTGCAGGACATTGGTGTATTAAAATTTGTCCGAGAACAGTTTCCGAATCTACCGGTTCACGCAAGTACGCAAATGACGATCACAAATGTATCGGGTGCAAAATTTCTGGAATCTCTTGGCGTAGAACGTGTTGTGACAGCAAGAGAGATGACACTTCCTGAGATTGCAGAAATTGCAAAAGAAACAACGCTTGAGATTGAAAGTTTTGTGCATGGAGCTCTTTGTTATTGTTATTCAGGGCAATGTCTGTATAGCAGCCTGATCGGTGGACGAAGCGGTAACCGAGGACAATGTGCACAACCTTGCAGATTGCCATATAAAGTGAATGGAAAAACTTCCTATGTGATGAGCCTGAAAGACATGTGTGCACTTGAACTGATTCCGGATTTGATCGAGGCAGGAATCTATTCCTTTAAAATTGAAGGCAGGATGAAAAAGCCGGAATATGTAGCCGCAGTTACATCCATTTATCGTAAATATGTAGATCTATATTTAGAAAAAGGGAGAGCCGGATTTCATGTTACAAAAGAAGACAAAGAAATACTGATGGATCTCTATAATCGTGGTGGATTTCATAGCGGATATTATAAGACATGGAATGGAAAAGAGATGTTGTCTTTAAAACGTCCTAATCATGCAGGAGTTCCTGCCGTTCAAGTCTTGAAACAACAGGGAAAAGAAGTCAAGATCAAAGCTCTTGTGGATTTACACAAAGGGGATATCCTGGAACTTCCAGATCAAGAAAATTACACATTGGGAAAAGCAGTAGAAGCAGGGACGACAACGAGTATTTCTGTGAAATGTAAGAAACCATTATCAAAAGGAATGATATGGAATCGTACGAGAAATGAAGAATTGCTTTGCATGCTGCGCGAGCAGATTGTAGAACGAAAAGTACAAGAAAAAATTAATGGGAAATTAATACTTTCTTCCGGTAATCGTGCTAAACTAGAATTAAATTACGGTGAAATTCATGTTTGCTTAGAGGGAGAGGAAGTGCAGGAAGCTCTGAATCAACCGATGGAGAGCGGGCGCATTGAGAAACAGATGCGTAAAACAGGAAATACGGGATTTGTTTTTGACCACTTAGATATTGAACTGGAAGGGAATATTTTTGTTCCGATGCAGGCATTGAACGAACTTCGTAGACAGGGAATCGAAAAATTAGAAACAGCGATCCTTACGCAATATAGAAGAAGTGACGCGTCTTTCCAAATGGAAAAGTATATTCTGGAGCAAGTGGAAGAAACACCGGTAACCGGACTCTACGTGTATGTGGAGCGAAGAGAACAATTGGAAAGTGCATTAAGATGTTCGTCAGTTGTAAGAATTTACGTGGATTGTAACATCATAAGAAATGCATGGAAGAATCCGGAACTACAAGATATGGTAAAACGTACGAAAGAAGCCAGGAAAGAGTTCTATTTTGCGATGCCATATATTTTCCGAAAAGAAACAAAAAGTCAGTATGAGAATTTTTTTGCAGATATGCAATTTGATGGTGTTTTGATACGTAATTATGAAAGCTTTGCGTTTGTAAAAGAGAAAGCGCCAGATTTACAAGTTGTAATGGATTGTAATATGTACGAGTTTAATCGGGAAGCAAAAAGATTTTGGAAAGAACAGAACGTACAAGGCTTAACTGCTCCTTTGGAATTAAATTACCGTGAATTACAGGAATTAGGAATTCAAGATTGTGAATTGATCGTATACGGATATTTGCAGATGATGGTGTCTGCGCAATGTGTGAGAAAAACAACAGGTGCGTGCACAAAAACACCAGGATATTTGCAGATGACAGATCGCAAGAAGAAAGAGTTTACTGTAAAAAACTGTTGTGATTATTGTTATAATGTGATCTACAATGCGGAAGCGCTTAGTTTGTTGGATCAACAAGAAGAAATTCAAACATTATCCCCAAAAGCGTTGCGTCTGCATTTCACAATAGAAAGCGAAGAAGAAACAAAAAAAGTGCTATACTGCTTTGAAGATGTGTTTGTAAAACATAGAGAAACAGAAAAACTCGCAGGAACTTATACAAGAGGACATTTTAAGCGAGGTATAAAGTAGGTGAAAAATTGGTAAATATTATTGTAGAATTATCGAAATATCTGATGATCATCTGTATCGCAGTCTACACATATGAATGCTTTTCCGTGTTTGGATATCAGGAAGAACGGAAAAAGAAACGGATATTAAGACGGCAGAATGTGATGATGTTCCTCATTCATTTTATGGCGTATCTTGTGATGTATCTAAAAACAGATGATAAAAAGGTATTGACATTGTATGGAATGGAAGTGGTATTTTTTATTGCACTAATCGTGCTGTATACAAAGTTATATCCAAAAGTATCACGATTGATTGTAAATAACATGTGTATGTTGTTTTCTATTGGATTTATCATATTGACACGATTGAAATTCAACAACGCGGTAAAACAATGTATTGTTGCAGCGGGCGCTGTTCTTCTCAGTCTTATAGTTCCGGTCATTGTACGGAAAGTGAAAGCTCTTTCCAATTGGGAATGGCTGTATGCGGGAATTGGAATTTTGGCTCTTCTTGTAGTTTTCCTTTTTGCCGGAAAATCAGGGGGTGCAAAGCTGGGATTTAAGATTGCAGGAATAGGAATACAGCCTTCAGAACTTGTGAAGATTACGTTTGTATTTTTTGTTGCGGCTCGTTTGCAAAAATCTACCAAGTTCAAAGATGTTGTACTTACGACAATCATTGCGGCATCGCATGTGCTTTTGCTTGTCATGAGCACGGATCTTGGAGCGGCATTGATTCTATTTGTTGTATATCTTGTCATGCTTTATGTGGCGACACGTCAACCGCTTTATGTGTTTGCAGGTGTTTCAGCCGGAAGTGTGGCGGCAGTTGGCGCCTATTATCTGTTTTCACACGTGCGGACAAGAGTACAGGTGTGGAAAGGTCCGATTAGTCCTGAAACAGCTGGCGGGCATCAGGTTGCGCAGGCATTATTTGCTATAGGAACCGGAGGTTGGTTTGGTATGGGACTCTATCAAGGCGCTGCGAATACGATACCGGTAGCGACTGAAGATTTTATCTTCGCGGCAATCGCAGAAGAGATGGGATTAATTTTTGCGTTGTGCTTGATTTTGATTTGTGTAAGTTGCTATGTGATGTTTTTAAATATTGCAATGCAGCTTCATAATGTATTCTATAAACTGGTAGCGCTTGGACTTGGAACATGTTACATTTTCCAGATTTTTCTTACCATCGGTGGAGTGACCAAATTCATTCCTCTTACAGGAGTTACACTCCCTCTCGTAAGCTATGGTGGAAGTTCTGTTCTAAGTACGGTTATCATGTTTGCAATTATTCAAGGATTATATGTATTAAGAGAAGACGAGGAAGAAGATATTGAGAGAGAAAAAGCGAGACAGGAAAGAAAAAAAGCAGTATCTGGACGACGATATTCGGATTCTCGTGGACGACGATCTGGACAGCCGGCTGGAACGACTTCCGGACGATACGAGGAGAGAAGACGGAAGAGATAGAGATAGAAATAAAAAGAAATTAAAATCTCCTGTAAAACAGAAAAAGTCAGTTTCTTCAAAAAGAGAAACAATGCAGCACGAAGCTCCAAAGAAAGAGACTGGAAAAGGGAAAAAACCAAGAAATAAAGAATTTGCACGAATTACATATCTCTTTGTAAGCATATTTTTGGTTTTAATGGGATATATTGTATATTTCAATGTCGTTCAGGCAAAAAGTATTATTAATAGTCCCTATAACCGCAGACAGGATATTTTTGCGGATCGGGTAGTCAGAGGTAAGATTTTAGATAAAGACGGAGAAGTGCTTGCAGAGACAGATGTAGATGAAGAAGGTAACGAGACAAGACGATATCCAAAAGAAGATTTGTTTGCGCATGTACTAGGATATTCTGTAAAAGGAAAAGCAGGATTAGAGTCGGTAGAGAATTTCCATCTTCTTACATCGAATGCGTTTATCTTGGAGAAGATTGTTAACGAATTTCAAGGGGAAAAGAATATTGGAGACAATGTTATCACAACCTTAGATTCGAATCTTCAGCAGGCTGCTTATGATGCGTTAGGGAAAAATAAGGGAGCGGTCGTTGTGATGGAAGCAAGCACCGGTAAGATTCTCAGTATGGTATCCAAACCAACCTATGACCCGAACCATGTGGCGGAGAATTGGGAATCTTTAAATACCGATGAAGACAGCGCGCTATTGAACCGTGCTACGCAAGGAAAGTATGCGCCTGGATCTACATTCAAGCTGGTGACAGCGCTTGCATTTATGAGGCAGAATAGTAACTATGATTCTTACACGTATGATTGTTCCAGTGAGATTGAACATGCAGGAACTACCATTCATTGCAGCGGAGATGTGGCACACGGACAAGAGGATTTACGTTCCTCTGTTGCAAACTCATGCAATACGTCATTCTCCAATATTGGTTTGTCGTTGAATGTGAAAAAATATCAAGAAACGGCAAAAGAGTTGTTATTTAATGCAGAACTTCCATCGCCCCTTATGTATGGCGAAAGTAAGTTTGTACTTTCTGCAAAAGACAGTGATGCAGAGCGGATGATGACATCTATCGGTCAAGGAAAAACACAAGTAAGTCCATATCATATGGCGTTGATTACATCGGCGATCGCCAATGGCGGGAAATTGATGAAACCATATCTTGTAGATCGTATTACAAATTATGGTGGGACTACGGTTACAAAAACAATGCCGGAAGAATACAAACAGCTTATGACAAGCAAAGAAGCGGCAAAGCTTACCGAATATATGAAGGCAGTAGTAGAAGAAGGAACTGCAAAAGCGCTTCGCGGACAAAGTTATACAGTTGCAGGTAAAACAGGAACTGCGGAATACAGTATTGATAAGACAAAGACACATTCTTGGTTTGTAGGATTTACCAATGTAGATAATCCTGAGATTGTCATTAGCGTTGTTGTAGAAGGTTCGGATGCGTCTGGCGTACGAGCAGTCAATGTTGCAAAAAAAGTATTGAACAGTTATTATTAATTCATGAGATACGGTAAAGAAGGGTTTTATGAAATTCTACAGAAAGTTGTATGTAAGTGAAAGCTTAAAAAAGAGACAAGATAAAATAATCGAAAAATTGAACGAAGGAAAAGGAAGTTTGGGCTGCTATGTCATCAGCCTTACAGAAAATCCTTCTAATCAGTTAGAATTCTATGATTCGATGTTTTTATTTCAAAAAAGTTATGCGAAAAAGTCTTTGTTTGTCGTTGGATTAGCCGGCTGCTATGAAGAGGCGCTGGAGGTTGTAAAAAGCATAACAGAAGACGCTTATCGGGCGAGACACGATGCAAATCTAAGAGAGTATATTATAGAACAGCAAGGGAGCAGAATTTGATGCTACATATTTTATTGATGATACTAAAAATAGTGGGAATACTGATAGCAATTATACTCGGATTGCTTCTTCTTGCAATGCTCATTCTTGTATTTGCGCCGTTACAATATCGACTCGATGGGAGCTGTAAGGGGACTTTGGAGACAGCAGAAGTAAATCTGCGATTTACATGACTGTATCGAGTTTTTGGCGGATATGTTTCATATCTAGAAGGAAAGTCCGATTGGCAGGTGCGGATTCTTTGGAAAAAGCTGAATGTAAAAAAGAAATTCGAAAATGTGAAAAGCGATTTGCCGCAGAAAAAAGAAATGTGCCAAGAAAAATCACAGGAAGAATCGAATCATGCGGAAGAAAAGAAGGATCATCCTGCTATAGTTTCCGAAGAGGTTTCAGAACAAAAGGACGAGCCGGAGTCGCAAGCTGAAAAAAAATCAAAGGTGGAAGAATCGGGTACAAAAGAGAAAAACCATGGGTGGATTGAGAAAATAAAAAAAATCTTTTATAAGATCAAATATACATTCCGAAAATTCTGTGATAAAATCAAGATAATCGCAGAGAAAAAAGAAAAACTTATTGAATTTCTTGCAGATGAAATTCATCAGAATGCTTTTGGAAAGTTGAAAGAAGAGCTGATGCGTTTGTTACGCTTTCTCAAACCGAAATATCTAAGTGGATGCGTACGTTTTGGATTTGAAGATCCGTCTCTTACAGGAAAAGTATTGGCATGGTTGAGTATGTTTTATGGAATGTATGGAGAGCATCTGATATTACAGCCGGATTTTCAAGAAAAAGTATTAGAAGGAGAACTCCATGTACGAGGAAAAGTACGAGCAAGTTATTTCTTGATTGTGTTATTTCATATATGGAGAAGTAAAGAAATACGAACAACGTATCAACATGTTCGAAAGTTTAAATTATAAAAATGAATGGAGGAAATCAAATGGCAGAGAATAATTTTAAAAACACTGTAGAATCACTTTTTCATGGAATGGACAGTGTGATATCATCGAAGACAGTTGTAGGAGAAGCAATCCATATCGGAGATACGATCATTTTACCGTTCGTAGACGTTTCATTTGGATTGGGAGCCGGAGCTTTTGCAGACGATAAGAAGAATAAAGGCGGCGGCGGTCTTGGAGGAAAATTGTCTCCAAGTGCAGTTCTCGTAATTCAAGATGGGAAGACAAAACTTGTGAATATTCGAAATCAAGATACGATTACGAAGATTTTGGATATGGTTCCAGATGTGATCGATCGATTTTCTTCGGGAAAAGAAAAGAAGATGACAGAAGAAGATGTTGTTGAGATTTTAGAAAAAGGTGAAAAGGAACAGGAATAATCTCTTGTAGATGGAATATATTGTAATAAAAGAGATGTATTAGGAATTGTGAATGAAAAGAGTCATAGGATTTGCTTTATTTTGGATAGCGGTCGGAATGTTGCTTGTAATGATACTTTCCAGTACATTTCTTGAAGTTTCGATCATTATCATTTGTTTGCTTCTTGGCTACATTTTGTTTTGTTGTTAAACAAATACAAAAAAACCGAGGTGATTCAAAAGAATCATCTCGGTTTATTCATGCACTAATTAAGCACGTTCAACTTTTCCAGATCTTAAGCAAGAAGTACAAACGTACATCTTCTTAGAACCACCTTCAGTTTTAACTCTTACTGATTTTACGTTTGATTTCCACATTTTTGGTGTTTTTCTATTTGAGTGACTTACATTGTTTCCAAAATGAGCACCCTTTTCACAAATAGCACATTTAGCCATGACTGCACCTCCTAACGATATTAATAGTCATAATAAGACCCACAACACTAAGTATTTTATCAGAAAGTTGACGAATATGCAAGCATTTATTTTCTTTCTGTTGAACTTTTCATAAATTGTTGTAAATTCAAGGAAAAGAGAGTATAATACAAATGTTAAGTACGATTTTATCCAGAATGAATTGGAGGTATAAATATGAAAGGTAGTATGAGCACAGATCTTGGGATTATCACAATTGACCCTGAAGTAATTGGACAGTATGCAGGCTCCGTAGCAGTAGAATGCTTTGGAATCGTTGGAATGGCTGCAGTTAGTATGAAGGACGGAT
The DNA here is from genome assembly GCA_900550235.1 of uncultured Lachnospiraceae bacterium. Taxonomy (GTDB): domain Bacteria; phylum Bacillota; class Clostridia; order Lachnospirales; family Lachnospiraceae; genus Faecalimonas. Next base: position 7,798 of record URRQ01000012.1, on the reverse strand, counting down.
TAGTTCGCCTTTTGAAAAAAGAAAGCCTGACAAAAGGAATTCAAGTATCAATTTCAGATGATAATAAGATTACATTGAATTTTCATGTAATTGTGTCTTATGGTGTGAGTATTTCCGCAGTAACAGAGAATTTGATCAGCAACGTAAAATACAAAGTAGAGGGATTCACAGGTATGACAGTCGATAAGATCAATATCTATATCGAAGGCGTCAGAGTGATCGATTAGTTTAAGGAGGATTTTATTGTGGCAACAAAGACAATAAATGCAGAAATGCTCGCCAAAATGTTTCTTGCAGGAGCAGGAAACATTGAGGCGAAGAAAGAATACATTAATGAATTGAATGTTTTTCCGGTGCCGGATGGTGATACGGGAACGAATATGTCTCTTACGATCATGGCAGCGGCAAAAGAAGTATCCGCAATCGAGAAATTGGATATGACAACACTTGCAAAAGCGATTTCATCCGGATCATTGCGTGGTGCAAGAGGAAACTCCGGTGTTATTCTTTCACAGCTTTTCCGTGGATTTACAAAAGCAATCAAAGAACATAAAGAAATTGATGTTACAACGCTTGCAGCAGCTTGTGTGAAAGCAAAAGAGACTGCATACAAAGCAGTTATGAAACCGAAGGAAGGAACAATCCTTACGGTGGCTCGAGGAATTGCGGAAAAAGCAGAAGAGCTTTCCTGGGAGACAGAAGATTTAGAAGAATTTATCCCACAAGTTCTTGCACATGCAGAAGAAGTATTGCAGAAAACTCCGGAAATGCTTCCTGTATTAAAAGAAGCAGGAGTAGTAGACTCTGGCGGACAGGGTCTTTTGGAAGTGCTGAAAGGCGCTTATGATGCTTTCATTGGTAAAGAAATAGATTATAAAGCAATTGCACCAAGCAAAGGCGCCGGCGTAACAAAAATCAGCGTAGAAACAAATGCGGATATTAAATTTGGATACTGTACAGAATTTATTATCCTTACAGAAAAAGAATTTACAGAAGATGACGAGAGAGGATTTAAAGCCTATTTGGAATCCATCGGTGATTCTATTGTATGTGTAGCTGATGATGAGATTGTAAAAGTCCATGTGCATACAAACGATCCGGGACTTGCAATTCAAAGAGCGCTTACATTCGGACAGCTTTCTCGTATGAAAATAGACAACATGCGTGAAGAGCATGAAGAAAAACTGATCCGTGATGCTGAGAAGCTTGCTGCAGAAGAAGCTGCAAAGAAACAAGAAGAGCCTAGAAAAGAAATGGGATTCATCGCTGTTTCTATTGGAGAAGGTATGAATGAGATTTTTAAAGAACTTGGAGTTGATTACATTATTGAAGGTGGTCAGACTATGAATCCAAGTACAGAGGATATGTTGGCAGCAATTGATGCCGTACATGCAGAACATATTTTCATCCTTCCGAATAATAAAAATATTGTGATGGCAGCAAATCAGGCACGTGATTTGACAGAGGATAAAGATATTATCGTAATTCCAACGAAGACGGTACCACAGGGAATTACTGCAGTTATTAACTTTATGCCGGATGCAGATGCAAAGGCAAACGAAGAGACCATGTTAGAAGAGATTAAGAATGTAAAGACAGGTCAAGTTACTTATGCAGTTCGTGATACGAAAATTGATGAAAAAGAGATTCATGAAGGCGATATCATGGGAATCGGTGACAAAGGAATCCTTTCTGTAGGAACAGAGGTAGAAGCAACTGCAAAAGATATGTTAGCACAGCTTGTAGATGAAGATTCTGAGTTGATCAGTATTTATTATGGTCAAGACGTATCGGAAGAAGATGCAGAAGCTTTTTCAGAAGAAGTGGCAGAACTTTATCCGGATGCAGATATTGATATGCATTTTGGTGGACAACCAATCTACTACTATGTACTTGCAGTAGAATAAGAAATCATAGGAATAGGGTGTGCATTTGCACACTCTATTTTTCAATATAGGAGTTTGAATTGATGAATGAACATTCAAAAGTAAGTGAATTAAAAGGAATTGGAGAAAAAACAGAGAAAGTATTCACAAAGCTCGGTATTCAGACGATCGGAGATTTGATTCGCTATTTTCCAAGAACATATGATGTATACGAAGAACCTATTCCGGTCAGCGAAATAGCAGAAGGAAGTGTGTGTACAGTTACAGGCGCGATTTACGGAGCGGTTCGTGTCAATGGAACTCGAAATATGCAGGTTACTACATTGACCTTAAAGGACATCACAGGAACACTAGCTGTAAAATGGTTTCGAATGCCATTTTTGAAAAGTACTCTTCGTGCCGGAGGAATCCTCACTCTTCGCGGAAAAGTATCAAATCGCAGAGGGATTCTTACGATGGAGCAGCCGGAGATTTTCTATCCGAGTTCAAAATATGAAGAAAAACTAGATACGCTGCAGCCCGTTTATCCACTGACAAATGGCATTACAAACAATACGATTGTAAAAGCGATAAAGCAGGCGATAGAATATCTGGATCTTCGGCAGGAATTTCTTCCGCCATCGATTCGGTTGAAATACCATCTTGCAGAATATAATTATGCAATTCGGGGAATTCATTTTCCGGAGAATAAAGAGGAGTTTTATTTTGCAAGGGAAAGGCTCGTGTTTGAAGAGTTTTTAACTTTTATTTTATCTTTACGTCAATTAAAAGAGAAGGAAGAAAAAAACAAGAATCCTTTCTTTTTTGAAAAGCAGGAGGATGTGGAAGCGTTTATCAAAAAGCTTCCTTACGAGCTTACAAATGCACAGAAAAAAGTATGGCAGGAAATTCTTACAGATATGACAGGAGAACATGTGATGTCACGTCTTGTACAGGGAGATGTGGGTTCCGGTAAAACGATCATTGCCTTTTTAGGTCTTTTGCTTGCCGGCTTGAATGGATATCAAGGCGCTATGATGGCGCCAACAGAGGTATTGGCAAAACAGCATTACGAATCCATCAAAGAGATGTTGGAAATGTATGAGATACCGTTGCAGGCAGAACTTCTTACAGGTTCGATGACGGCAAAGGAAAAAAGGATTGCCTATGCAAGGATTGCTTCCGGTGAAGTCTCTATAATCGTGGGAACTCATGCGTTGATACAGGAAAAAGCAGAATATAGAAATCTTGCACTCGTTGTAACAGACGAGCAGCATCGTTTTGGCGTAAAACAACGAGAAACTCTTGCAGGGAAAGGAAACACGCCTCACATTCTTGTAATGAGCGCCACGCCGATTCCAAGAACACTTGCGATCATTCTGTATGGAGATTTGGATATTTCTGTTATCGATGAACTTCCGGCAAACAGACTTCCGATTAAAAACTGTGTAGTGGACACCGGATATCGAAAAACAGCCTATACCTTTATGCAAAAACAAGTTGCCCAAGGAAGACAATGTTATGTAATCTGTCCAATGGTGGAAGAGAGCGAGGCTTTGGAGGCAGAGAATGTAACAGATTACGCCAAGCAGTTACAGGAAGAACTCGGTGAATCCATCTGTGTAGAATATTTGCATGGAAAAATGAAACAATCACAAAAAGATGATATTATGGAGCGTTTTTCTCGAAACGAGATTCAAGTTCTGGTATCTACAACGGTCATCGAAGTAGGAATCAACGTACCGAATGCGACAGTTATGATGGTAGAAAATGCAGAGCGATTTGGACTTGCCCAACTCCATCAGCTTCGAGGACGTGTAGGACGTGGTAAATACCAATCTTATTGTATCTTTATGACTGCTTCTAAGACAAAAGAAACAAAAAAACGGTTGGAAATTCTAAATCATTCTAACGATGGTTTCTATATTGCGAGTGAAGATTTAAAATTGCGTGGACCTGGTGATTTGTTCGGAATTCGACAAAGTGGGATTTTGGATTTTAAACTTGGGGACGTATTTCAAGATGCAAAAATCCTGCAGCATGCCAGTGATGCAGCTACAGAAATACTGGAAGAAGATCCGGCTCTTCAATTGGAAGAGCATCAGAATTTAAAACAACATTTACAAAGTTATATCCGGCATGGGATGTTGGAAACAACCTTATAACATACAGGAGGAAAATGATGCACAATTTAACAAAGCTTATCCGAGAGGATATGAAACCGGCATTAGGCGTTACAGAACCGGGAACGATTGCCTTTGCTGTGGCAAAAGCAAAAAGCTTTCTGTCGGGAGAAGTGAAAGCGGTGCTTGTCCGATTAAATAGTGGAATCTATAAAAATGCATTTACCTGTGGAATACCGGGGAGCTCTTATGTAGGAAATGAACATGCAGCTGCCCTTGGAGCAGTAGCAGCAGATTCTTCAAAAGAATTGGAATGTCTAAACGGAATTACTGAAAGAGAACGAAAGGCTGCTGCCTTATTAGTGGAAGAACATCGAATTCAAATCGAAATGGCGATGATCAGCAGTCGAATTTTTATCGAAGCAACGGTGCAGACAACGCAGGGAAGAGCGATGGTTACAATCAGGGACTCCCATACTAATATTGTAAAGATCACTGTGAACGATGAAACTATACTGGAAACAGAGTCTCAGAATTTAGAAGAACAAAACGAACAAGAAATCCATCAATATACCCTACAACAGATTGTAGACTATGCCTCACATGTTCCGATAGAAGAGATTCGTTTTATAAGTGAGGCGTATGACATGAATCTAGAGCTTTTTGAAGAGGGAATGAGAAGCAACAAAACGTCTTATCTCCCATTTCTTCTCCAAGAGAATGGAAGACAAGTGATCTCTGACGATGAACAGAAGACGGCATCTTTGCTATGCAATGGGGCCATTGAGGCGAGAGTAATTGGATTAGATCGACCGGCTATGAGTATCACGGGTTCCGGCGCTCATGGAATCATTGCAACGATGCCTCTTTATGGAACGTGCAAAGTGAACGGCTATTCCGAAGAAGCATTGCTTCGAGCGACTGCCATTAGCTATTTGATCTGTATGTATATCAAAGAATATTCCGGAAAACTTTCTGCATTCTGTGGCTGTGCTATCGCAGCCGGAACAGGTATGGCATGTGGCTTGGTATATTTAAAGGGTGGTACTGTAGAAATGATGACGCATACGATTCAAAATATGGCAAGCAGTATTACCGGTATGATCTGTGATGGCGGAAATCATGGGTGCACAATGAAAGGAATTGTAGCGGTGGACGCGGCGTTTTCATCTGTAAAATTTGCTATGAAACATGTGTATATTGATGCGGTACATGGAATCAATGGAAAGACACCGGAAGACACCATGCGTTTCATGGGGCGAATTGCATCTCCGGGAATGGAAAAGACGGAAGAGACTATGATTGAAATTTTGAAAGAGAAGTAGAAAATGAGAAAGAAAATAAGTTTGGGCATTCTTTGCTATCTTCTAATATTGCTGTTTGTTGCAAACGATGCATGGATTTATAAAAAACCAATTGCAAAAATCGTAAATGTAACAGAGGAAAAGGCAGGAGCGGTTGAGGCGATACATGGCGGCGAAGAGTGCTATTATAAACAAAAACTAAAAGTAAAGCTTCTAAATACGAAAGAAAAAGGGAAAACCCTTGTTGTGATCAATGAATATACAACATCAAGAGTGATTGGTCAAAAGTATCATAAAGGGGCGAAAGTAATTTTAAATAGTCAAGATGGAAAAGCGGTCAATTCTATCCGAACACAGAAACGAGACACGTATTTGGCTGCCTTATTTGGCGGAATTATATTTTTGCTTATAGTATTTACCGGAAAACAAGGAATTCGGACTTGTTTTTCGTTGGCGGTCAACGGTGCAATTTATATTGTTGGTTTTTTCCTATACTTGAGAGGTCATGATATCTTGCAGATATGCAATTTGCTTGTGTTCGTGTTTACAATCGCCACATTATTTATTCTCAATGGATTTCATCGAAAAACGGTAGCGGCAGTTTTGTCTACGTTTTGTGTATTTCTATTGATTATGACCATTTTTACCTTGACGCTACACCATACGACACCATTAGATTACACCAATATGGAATATCTTGGAAGTATTGGCAATCCGGAAGATCTGTTCATGGCAGAAGTGATGTTTGCGGGATTGGGAGCGATCATGGATGTGGCAGTCACATTGGCGGCTTCTATGGAAGAGCTGCTACGAAAGAAACCGGACATTTCACTGAATGCTTTATTCCGTTCGGGACGGGAAGTAGGATATGATATTATGGGAACAATGATTAACGTATTACTTTTCACATTTGCAGCAGGATTGATTCCGTCCTTTATTATACGAATGAACAATGACATTGCTTTTTTTACAAATATACGTCTTTATATTCCGTTTGAGATTGCAAGATTCCTCATTGAAAGTATCGGAATCGTATCGGCCATTCCAGTCTCCATAGTAGTTGCATCGGCATGCTTCAAATGGAGTGTCAGAAAGGAGCGTAACGTATGATACAAGTATTGGCAATTATTTTATTTGTACTTTTGCTCCTTGTAGGCGGTGATAGAGGCGCAATTACCGTGATGTCTCTTGCGGGGAATATCGCAGTATTGGGAGCGGCTGTTTTGTTCCTTGCGAATGGAACTCCGGTATTCCTTGTGATACTGCTTGCGACGGTATGTATCAGTTATATTACGCTTATCCGCCAAAATGGCAGTAATGTAAAAACAAGAGCGGCGCTCGCAAGTGTGATCGGAATTATGACTATACTATCTGTCTTTATCGCTCTTACGGTATGGAGGACAGGAGCAGGAGGGTTGAATGAGATTCAGGCGATACAGGAAGATATTCAATTCTATTACAACATAGACATCGGGATTCCCATGCAGCAGGTAGCTACGGCAATCGTGATCTTAAGCGCCCTCGGTGCAATCATGGATACGGCGCTTTCGGTAACTTCCGCAGTTTATGAAGTGTCGATACACAGACCGGGACTTACGAAGACGGAATATGTCAAATCCGGAATGCAAGTAGGAAAAGACATTATCGGAACGACAGCCAATACGCTGCTATTCGCATACTTTGGAGAATCCTTGCTGTTATTTGCATATCTTGTGAACGGAAAATACAACTGGGAAATTATTTTAAATTCAAAGTTTTTGTTTCAAGGATTGGCAATGATGGTGGCAGGAATGATTGCATGTCTTCTCGCTGTTCCGGTATCCGCCTATGCGATTGCATCTGTGATCGGGAAAGAAGAAAAACAGCTTTAAAATTTCTTGACAAAAATTGCCAGTGTAAGATTTGAATTTCTCCATATACTATGGATGTAACAAAGCAGAAGCAACGTTACAAAAAAGATGATAAAGAAAAAGGAATTTAAAGGAGGAAACTTATTATGGCAAGTCGTTCATCAAACAAGGCTGCTGTGCCAGAAGCAAAAACAGCATTAGACAAATTCAAATATGAGGTAGCAACTGAACTCGGAGTACCATTAACAGATGGTTACAACGGTGACCTTACTTCTAGACAGAATGGTTCTGTTGGTGGTTATATGGTAAAGAAAATGATCGAGCAGCAGGAAAAACAGATGGCAGGTAAATAAGCCGTTTGTAAGTTTGAATGAAGTAATTGAAAAGTGAGTAGAAAAATAGCGTATGAGAGTAAAAAGGCTCTGATACGCTATTTTTTAATGGAATTTTTAATGGTATTACAGAAAGCGGGGGAGGAAAATCATGAAAGGCTTGTTTCTAAAATAAAGATATGTTAAAATTGTGATTGACAAATTTATATCAAAAAGAGGTTATAGATGTTTGGATTATATCTAAAGAAGCTAAGAGAAAAAAATCGGTTTGGTGCTAGAATATAAATAGTACAAGTCAAAATGAGAATTCCTTATAAGAAAAAT